>CACHLP010000005.1 GCA_902580665.1 uncultured Pelagibacteraceae bacterium
CTTTGATCCAAGTACATTGATGGGCTCTATAGTTGATCATACTCAAACTAAAAGAATTATGGATTACATAGACACTGGCAAAAATGAAGGGGCAAATGTTATTACTGGAGGAGAACAGGTATTACAGGAAACAGGTGGTTATTATGTAAACCCTACAGTTTTTAAAGATGTTAAGAATTCGATGAAAGTTGCAAAGGAAGAGATATTTGGTCCAGTTTTGTGTGCTATTGACTTTGAAGATGAAGATGAAGCTTTGAAAATTGCTAATGATACAAACTATGGACTAAATTCAATGATTTGGTCCAATGATCTAAACAAGGTTCATAAGCTTGCAAAAAGAATAAAGAGTGGCAAAGTATTAGTAAATAGCCTCAGTGATGGAGATATGTCATTACCTCATGGGGGATATAAACAATCAGGTTTTGGAAGAGATAAATCACTAGAAGCATTGGGCCAATATACTCAAACTAAACTTACACTGATAGAAATTAAATAGTTAGCAATGAAAGCTAAACTTTCTGAAGGTCTAATAGACCAGATCCGTAAAACTGTAGTTGTTCAAAATAAGCATTTGCTTATTTCAGACGCAGATGAAGTTCTTTTAAATTTTTTACCTTGTTTTGAGAATTATTTGCAAAATAATTCAATGTGGTACGATCTAAAATCATACGCTCTCTTTGGAAATATAAAAAATAAAGTTTCAAATGAGTCAATCTCTAATGAAGATGTTTTGTTTCACCTTGAAAATTTTTTTAAAAATAGATCAAGACAAATTGATTTTGTCAAAGATTCAATAAATTCGTTAAATAAGCTTATCAATATATTAAATTTTCAAATAATTATTTTAACAAACATACCATTCAAGTATCTAGAGGATAGAAAGGCGTGTTTTAGAGATAATGGTCTTGAGTTGCCTATTATTGCAGGTAATGGTCCTAAAGGTCTTGTTATTAAAGAATTAGTGAAAAGCTATAATGGCAAGATCTTTTTTATTGATGACCTAGCCCCTCATATTATTTCTTCCAAACTTGAAGTGAAACGTGCAAAAACTATTCATTATATTTCAGATGAAAGACTCTCTAAACTTGCGCAGACACCAAAAGAAGCAGATTTTCGTGCAAACAGCTGGAAAGAAATATATAATTTTATTGAAGATGAAATTAAAAGATAAGATTTTAGAAATAGATAGAGATTATGAGGACTTTGAGGTTGCAACTCTTGGTAATTATATTCCTTTGAAAAAAGTAGGCAATTTAATCTACATTTCTGGTCAATTACCTCTCATCAAAAATGAACTAATAACAGGCAAAGTACCTACAGAAATCTCTATCAATACAGCAAAAAGAGCTGCAAAAGTATGCATGCTAAATTCTCTGTCTATTTTAGATCAAATATACTCATCATATTCCCTAGAAAATTTTAACTGTGTCCATATTGCAGGTTACATCAATTCAGAAAGTAGTTTTCAAGATCATCCAATGATAATAAATGGAGCTTCAGATGTGGTTTGTGAAATACTCTCAGATAATGGTAAACATTCACGGATAGCTGTTGGATGTATCTCACTGCCAAAAAATGCCTGTGTAGAGATTTCTTCAATTTTCTCAATTATCAAAAAATGAGAGAATTCCTTAAGAGGCCTATAGCTCATCGAGGACTTCATAAAAATAATTATATAATTGAAAATTCTTTAGAAGCTTTTGAAAATGCTATTAAAAATAATTTTGCTATAGAATGTGACGTTGTTTTATCTAAAGATCATGAAGTGATTGTATTTCATGATTACAGCTTAAAAAGATTGTGTAATTTGGAAAAAAATGTTGCTGAAATGTTTAGCAATGAGTTGAGGCAAATAAACTTATTAAACACAAAGTCAAAAATACCAACGTTAGAAGAAATGTTTTATCAAGTTAATTCTCGCGTACCTATTTTAATAGAGATAAAGTCTAACTTTAATCCAATTATTGAGGAAAGGTTAGTTGAATTAACTAGGACATATAAGGGAGAAGTTGCATTTCAATCATTTGACCTAAAGGCGTGTGAGTGGTTTCGAGATAATGCTCCCTATTACAAGACAGGTCTAATTCTCAGTAGTGACGAGATAAAGAAAAATACGGTAACAGAATTAAATATAGATTTTATAGCAGTTGATATAAATAATATAAAAAGTGTGGACGTTCAGAAGCTTCGAAAGAATAATTTGCCAACTTTAACATGGACAATTAATAATGAAGAAAAGCTTAAGCTGTCACAAAAGCTAGCTGATAATTGTATTTTTGAAAATTTACAAATCTAAAAATATGAAAATTATTAAAAGCATTGAATATTTAAAAAGAAAAATAAAAGAATCAAAAAGAAATGGTTTAATTATTAATTTTATACCAACTATGGGTGCTCTTCACTTAGGGCACATAAAGTTAATAGAAAAGGCGAAGAAAAAAAACTCAGTCAGAATTGTAAGTATTTTCATTAACCCGTCTCAATTTAGTCCGAATGAAGATTTTAAAAATTATCCAAGGACCATTCATAATGATATAAATCTTCTAAGAAATGAAAATGTTGACATAGTATTTCTTCCAATTGAAAATGAAATTCATAAATATAAAACATTTTATAAATGTCCTAACTTTAAAATAGAAAAAATCTTATGTGGCAAAAGTAGGCCTAATTATTTTCCAGGTGTAAAGAATATAGTCATTAAATTGTTTGATATTGTTCAACCTGACAATTCTTTTTTTGGAGAAAAAGATTATCAACAATTAGTTGTTATAAAAAAATTGAGGGATGAGCTGAACTTTAGTACTAACATTATTCCCATTAAAACTGTAAGAAATAAAAATGGATTGCCACTTTCATCTAGAAACAAATATTTAGAAATTTATGAAATTAAAATAGCTAATAAAATCAATAAGATATGTAAACTTATAGTCCCTAAAGTTAAAAATAAACTTAATACTACAAAAATTTTAGCACAAGCTAAGCGCGAACTTCTTATGCATGGCATAGATAAAATTGACTACCTAACAATCCTTACTGAAACT
Source organism: uncultured Pelagibacteraceae bacterium (assembly GCA_902580665.1). Classification (GTDB taxonomy): domain Bacteria; phylum Pseudomonadota; class Alphaproteobacteria; order Pelagibacterales; family AG-422-B15; genus CACNXQ01. Next base: position 3,042 of record CACHLP010000005.1, read on the forward strand.
TTAGAAAAAAGAAAATCTTTAAAATCAAAATCAAGAATTTTTATTGCGGCAAATGTCGGAAGAACTCGTTTAATTGATAATTTTCCAATTTAGAATAAATATATTGAAGCTAGCCCCAGGAATGACAAAAATCCAAATACATCAGTAATTGTAGTCACAAATACACTTGAAGCTAGGGCTGGATCAATTTTAATTCTATTGAAAACATATGGAATAAGAAATCCAAACAAACCAGCTGATAAAATATTAATAATCATTGCTGCACCTACAATGATTGAAAGGGACAAATCTTCAAACCAAATCAATGCAGCTACGCCAGTAAGAATTGCAAATATAAATCCGTTTAAAATGGAAATTCCAATCTCCTTTATAAACACTTTCCTTCTGTTATTTTCGACAAGTTCTTTTGTTGCTAAAGAACGCACTGTTAGAGTAAGTGTCTGGGTTCCAGCGTTGCCCCCCATAGAAGCAACTATTGGCATTAAAACCGCAAGCGCTACCATTTTTTCTATACTTGCATCAAAAAGACTAATTACATATGAAGCTAAAATTGCAGTTAGTAAATTAAGAAACAGCCAGATAAACCTTCTCTTTGTTGCTTTTCCAATAGACTGGTTCATCTCACTCTCGGCAACACCTCCTAATCTAAGGATATCCTCCTCAGCTTCCTCTTGAAGAACCCAAACAATATCATCTGCTGTTATTCTTCCAATTAGTCGATTTTTATCATCAACTACACCAGCTGAAACTAATGAATATTGCTCAAAGAATAATGCTACTTCCTCTTGATCCATAGAGGCCTTGACGAATTTTGGACTATCTTCCAGTATATCGCTTAGTTTCGTATCTCTCTGTGAACGAAGTACTTTAGATACTGATGCACTGCCTAAAGGTTTATTTAATGGATCAACAATAAATAATTCAAAGAAATCTTCTGGTAAATTTATTTCTTTTCTCAAATAGTCAATTGCTTGACCTACAGACCAGAAACCAGGCATCGATACAAATTCTTTTTGCATTCGTCTTCCTGCTGTATCTTCAGGGTAATTAAGGCTTTCCTCAAAAATGACACGATTTGCTGGATTTACTTGATCTAATATTTTTTTCTTTGACTCAGGCTCCAAGGACTCAATCAAATTGATTGCATCATCAGTTTCCATTTCACTGATTGATCTTGCTACTTTCTTTTCCTCTAAATTTTGAACAGTTTCGTCAATAATAGTGTCGTCTAATTCCGCTAAAACCTCTGTATATCGATCTTCTTTGAGAGTTCCAAGAATGTACGATCGCTGCTCTGTGTTCAGGAATGTAAATAAATCTGCTAAATCTGCAGGATGCAAAGGCTCAATAAGACCTTCGAGGTTTGCCCTGTTTTCTTCATTACAATTAGCAATGACCGCATTGATCAGTTTATTGTTAAATGTAATATTTTCATTTTGAGTAAGATCGCTACTGATTTCATTCATAATTTCCTTTATGTATATTAAAATAGTTTATTATCCAGGAAAACATGGAATTAAAAATAAGTACTAATCCACAAGATTACCTTGAATGTCTTAAAAACATGGAAAATAGGGTGAATCAAATAATTGAAAATAAGTCAGATGAATTAGTTTGGATGCTAAATCATCCAACTATATATACCTCCGGTTCTAAAGATAATAAAGATGATCTACTTGATTCACATAGTTTTCCAGTTATTCAAACTAATAGAGGAGGCAAGTATACTTACCACGGTCCTGGTCAGAGAGTTGTATACTTGATGCTTAATTTAAATAATAGAACAAAAGATATAAAAAAATTTGTATCTTCAATTGAAAGTATCATTATAAATACTTTAAAAACTTTCAATATTGAAGGAATTAGCTTAACTAAACATCACGGCGTATTTGTAAAAAAAATAGATAATAAATATTATAAAATTGCAAGCATAGGGCTTAAATTTAAAAAGTGGGTAACCTATCATGGCTTTTCTATAAATATTAATCCTAACCTTAGTCACTATAAAGGGATAAGACCTTGTGGGCTTGATAGTGAATACGTTACCAGTTTCTATGACCTAGGTTTCGATATTGATATTAAAGACTTTGATGATATCCTAGTTAAAAATATTTTTGATACTTTTAATGAATTACACACTTAACATTAAAAAAAACAATAAAAATTCACTTTGCATTTTATTAAATGGCAAAAAATATGAAGTCAATTCTCAATGGCTTTATGAGCATAGTGAGAATGCAGAAATAAGGGACCCCTATACTAAACAGTTATTAATTGAAGCGGCTGAAATAAGCCCATCATTAAAAATCATTGATGCTCAAATAGAAAAGGAAACATTGGCAATTACTTTTTCTGATAATTCTCAACATAATTACAAAATAAACTATATATATTCACAGCTTAAAAAAGCGCCTGTGAGTGATGATAAGTACCTTTGGAATAAAAAAAATCTTAAGGTTCCAAAGTATAATTTTAAGAACATAAATAATAAAATGCTATTTGATATAATGTCTAGCGTTGATAAATTAGGATTTTGTTTAGTAAGGAATATACCTAAAAAGAAAAACGGATTAAATGAATTAATGAAACTCATCGGTCCAGTAAAAAAGACAAACTGGGGTGGAATTGCAGATGTTAAAAATATAAATAAGGCTTACGATTTAACTATGACAACCAGAGGTCTTGAGAATCATACAGACAATCCCTATCGATTTCCAACTCAAGGTTATATTTTTCTACATTGTATTGAAAATGCAAATAATGGTGGTGAGAATACTATAACTGATGGTTTTAATATTGCTAATATACTCAGAAAGAGGCATAAAAAATACTTTGATACCCTGACATCGTTTAATACTTTTTTTAGATACGCTGATAAAAATGCTTATCTTGAAAATAAATGTAAACTTATTGAATTGGACGATGATAATAATATTTGTCAAATACGATATAACAATAGAACTGAAGTTATGCCTTATGAAAATAATAAAAGATTAAATGAATATATAAAAGCGAGAAGAAAATTTTGGGAATTGATTAAAGACTCCAAAAACAATATCGAAATAAAGCAAATGTCAGGTGATATGTTAATTCTTGATAACTATAGGGTTTTGCATGGAAGAAAAAGTTATAAAGATCGAGAAAATAAAAGATACTTTAGGCAAGGTTATATGGATAGAGATATATTTCAAAGCAAATTAAAAACTGCAACTAGTTCTTAAATAAGATCAGTTCCTCATCAGCACTAACACTGTCACCGGCCTTAACTAGTATCTTTTCAATCACGCAATCTTTTTCACTTTTTAGAATATTTTCCATTTTCATAGCTTCTATTATTAGTAATTGATCGGCGTTTTTGACCCTCTGACCCTCAATAACATCAACTGATTTAATCAATCCAGGCATGGGTGATATTAATTTCTTAGATAAGTCTTCTTTTGCGTCTTTTGGCATTAACTTAAGAAGGTCTTTTTGTGTACTTTGAACTACAACTGTTGTTATCCTACAATCTAAAAAACTTACATCCGAGGTATGAATATTAATAAGATCATTTATTTTAAAATAAAATATTTCTTCATTTACTTTAAATGAACACAGTTTTTGATTGAAGTTGAATGAAGATTCTACCTTAATCTTTTTCTTGTTAATCTCAATTAACAAAGACAACGAATTATCAACAATAGCTGCCTCATTCAAGAAAATATCTAAATAGTCTTCAGAAATTTTAACACTAAAGTTTTTGCCTATGACATTACTTAAATTAAAAGATTGTTTTGCATGCATAAGCATTGCAATAACTCCAAATTTTTGACGCTTATCATCTGTCATTGTCAAATTTGATGAATAGCCTTTCTTAAATTTTTCTTTAATGAAATTTGTGCTTATTTCGCCTTTTTGAAATTTTTTATCTTCTAAAATAGCTATTAAGAAATCGATATTATTTTCCAAGCCTGAAAGATAGTAGTTTTGAAGTGAATTGATCATTAGATTGATAGCGCTTATTCTGTCTTTGCTATGTACAGCTAGTTTCGAAATCATGGGGTCATAGTACAATGAAACCTCAGACCCAGGACTAATGCCTGTGTCATTTCTTATCACTTCATAATCTTTTTCAATTTTTTTAGGTTCGATATATCTAGTAACTCTTCCAATAGAGGGAAGAAAGTCCTTCGTAGGATCCTCTGCATAAATTCTGGATTCAACTGACCATCCATTTAGCTTTATATCTTCTTGTCGGATAGCTAATTTCTTATTATCTGCACTCAGGATCATTTGTTCAACCAAATCAATACCTGTAACTAGTTCTGTTACAGGATGTTCAACTTGTAATCTTGTATTCATCTCTAAGAAATAGAAATTCTTTTTTGAGTCTACAACAAATTCGACAGTCCCAGCAGAGTCATACTTGACCTCTTTAGCTAGTATTAGGGCCTGACTTGCCATTTCACTTCTCATATTTTCGTCAACAAATGGTGACGGACATTCCTCAATAACTTTCTGATATCTTCGTTGAATCGAACATTCTCTTTCACCTAAATGAATTTGATTTCCATGCTTATCACAAAGTATTTGAATTTCTATATGTCTTGGTTGCTCAATATATTTCTCAATAAATACTCGATCATCTCCAAAACTTTTCTTTGACTCGCTCTTTGCAGCAATGAAGTTCTCTTCTAGTTCTTTATCTTTTCTTACAATCCTCATTCCCTTTCCACCACCTCCTGCTGAGGCTTTTAATAGAACTGGAAATCCAATTTTTTTTGAAATCTTGAGAGCTTCTGAAGCATTTTTCACTGGCGCAGTGTGGCCAGGAATTACATTGAGTTTTAATTTTATGGCAAGATTCTTCGATTCAATTTTGTCACCCATTTTTTTTATTGCCATTGGATTTGGTCCAATGAACTTAATATTTTCTTTTTTTAGCCTGTTAACGAACGGTGCATTCTCAGATAGGAATCCGTAGCCTGGATGAATAGCGTCTGATTTTGATTTTTTAGCTATTGATATAATTTTATCTGCATCAAGATATGATTCACTTGGTTGCGAGCCTCCAAGATAATAAGACTCATCTGCTTGTTTGACAAATAGGGCATCTTTATCTGCATCAGAATATACCGCGACTGTTTTTATTTTTAGTTTCTTAGCAGTTTTTATCACTCTACAGGCTATTTCGCCTCTATTGGCTATTAAAATTTTTCTTATCATTTTTATAGTGGAATATTGTCGTGTTTTTTTAATGGCAAAGAAAGTTCTTTGTCTTTTAGATTCTCGAGGGCTGTTGCTATTCTCTTTCTTGTAGAGTGTGGTCTAATTACATCGTCAATAAATCCTCTTTTTGATGCAATAAATGGATTTGCAAATTGTTCTGTATAATCTTGAGTTCTTTTTTCTATTTTTTCCTTATCCTTAATTTCATTTCTATATAAAATTTCCGTCGCTCCTTTTGCTCCCATTACTGCAATTTCAGCACTAGGCCATGCATAATTTATGTCTCCCCTGAGATGTTTTGATGACATCACAACATAGGCTCCTCCATATGCTTTTCTTGTAATAATCGTTATCTTGGGAACGGTAGCTTCGGCATATGCAAATAATAATTTTGCGCCATTTTTTATAATTCCATTGTGTTCTTGAGATATACCTGGCAAAAAGCCTGGAACATCAACAAAGGTCACAATAGGGATATTAAAGCAATCACAAAATCGAACAAATCTTCCACCTTTTTTACCTGAGTCGATATCTAGACATCCCGCTAATACCAGCGGTTGGTTGGCAACAAATCCAACAGTTCTACCTTCAACTGTTCCAAATCCAGTAACAATATTTTTTGCATAATCTTTTTGAATTTCAAAAAAATAATTATTATCAACCACTTTTGTGATCAACTCCTTCATATCATATGGTTTATTTGGATTATCAGGTACTAGAGTATCAAGAGAATAATCAGGACTTAAGTCCTGAAAATCTTTTTTATTATTAGTTGATTTCTCTCTATTGCTAGACGGTAGTAAATTAATAAGGTTCTTAACCTCGTGAAGAGTTTCAATATCATTATTAAAAGCTCCATCAGCAACCGATGATTTTGATGTATGAGTTTTAGCTCCTCCAAGCTCTTCTTGACTTACATTTTCCTGGGTGACCGTTTTAACTACATCAGGTCCTGTAACGAACATAAAAGAAGTATTCTTAACCATAAAGATGAAATCTGTCATTGCGGGAGAGTAAACCGCACCACCCGCACATGGCCCCATAATTACAGATATTTGAGGAACAACCCCTGAAGCAAGAACATTTCTTTTAAAAACTTCTGCGTAGCCAGCAAGTGATGCGACACCTTCTTGTATTCTTGCACCTCCTGAGTCATTTATTCCTATAATTGGTGCGCCCACTTTCATTGCCATATCCATGACTTTACAAATTTTTTCTGCATGAGCTTCTGATAGAGAACCTCCAAAAACAGTAAAATCTTGACTAAATATATAAACGAGTTTCCCGTTTATTCTTCCACTACCTGTAACAACACCATCACCAGCATATTTCTGTTTTTCCATTCCAAAATCATTTGTTCTATGTTCTACATACATGTCATATTCTTCAAAAGAGTCTTCATCTATGATGATATCTATTCTCTCTCTTGCAGTTAACTTTCCCCTAGCATGTTGAGCGTCGACGCGCTTCTTACCGCCACCAAGTTTAGCTTGTTCTCTTTTTTTTTCTAATTCTTTGATTATGTCTGTCATGAACTTCTATAATATATCATATATCTTAATTATCAATTTATAAGTATTCTTCAAAGTGAGAAGGTAATTTTGCATTGATATTTACTTTTTGGTTATCTTGATCAACAAAGTTTAATTTACCTGCATGTAAAAATAAATTCTTTTGAGTAACATCTTTATTATATTGATAATATTTTTTATCCCCCAATATTGGAGATTGATTTAAATAGCAATGCAGGCGAATTTGATGCTTCCTTCCTGAGGATGGTTGAAGCTTAATAAGATAAAGCTCATTTTTAAGTTCTTTTATTACTTCATACTTAGTACTCGCATCCAAAATTTTTCCCATCTTACTCAATCTGTCGTTAAATATACCTTTATTCTTTTTTGGTTTATTCTTTACGATAGCAAAATATGTTTTTGTAATCTTTTTAGTTGATAGCAGCTTATGGAAAAATCTTGCCGCACTAAGATTTAAAGCAACAATTAACAATCCAGAAGTATCCTTGTCTAATCTGTGCACTAATTTTGGCGTATCGTTTTCAGTTGCAAGAAATTTGATTAAATCATCTATCGAAATATTAATTTTTGAACCTCTTTGACAGGCTATGCCGCTCCATTTATTTATTACAACAAAGTTTTTATTTTTAAAAACAATAGATTTTTTAATTTTAGATTTTAGTTTTTCTGGAACTGTAAGGGCTATCTTCTTATCAACATCAGTTGTATATTTCTTGAATACTATGATTTGGTCACCCTCAACTAATCTATAGTTACTACTTGATTTTTTTTTGTTTACTTTGATATTTTTTTTTCGTATTTCTCTTTGTATCAATGAAAATGGAACTGCTAGTTGTTCCTTTAAAAATTTATCTATCCTTATTCCAGCTGACTCTTTATCAACTATGATTAAATTTTTTAAGCTCACAACATTTTATGAATGAAAAGGAAATGAATGAAATAAATGAATTATTTACCTTGTTCCAAAATTTGAATGTATGCCATAGGTGCATTATCTCCTGCTCTATAACCGGCTTTTACAATCCTACAGTAACCCCCATTTCTCTCCTTAAATCTCTCTGAGAGATCACCAAACACCTTTGTTACTGCCTCTTTATCTCTAAGAGATGCAAATGCATTCGTTCTTGATGATTGTTTATTCTTCTTTCCAAGTGTGATGATCTTTTCAACAAATGGCCTTAATTCTTTAGCCTTTGGCAAGGTAGTTTTGATTGTTTCATGTTTTATTAATGAAACAGCCATATTCTCCAACATAGCTAACCTATGTGTAGATGTTTTATTAAGTTTTCTTTTAGCTATGCCGTGTCTCATGATTAGTTATAAGGATCCTCAATTTTTCTAGCAAGCTCCTCAATATTTTCAGGTGGCCAGTTTGGCACTTCCATACCAAGGTAAAGGGACATAGTTCCTAAAACTTCTTTGATTTCGTTAAGTGACTTTCTACCGAAGTTTGGCGTTCTTAACATTTCAATTTCACTTTTTTGAACAAGATCACCAATATAAATTATATTATCATTGCGAAGACAATTCATAGACCTCACAGATAATTCAAGTTCTTCAACTTTTCTTAGTAAGTTTTTATTAAATTGAGGCTCTAAAGTATCAGGTTCTTCATGTATTTCTTCTGGCTCTTCGAAATTAATAAAAGACTGGAGCTGGTCCTGAATGATCCTTGCTGCAAAAGCGATTGAATCATCAGGCGTCACAGAGCCATTAGTTTCTATAGTTAGTATTAATTTATCATAATCCAAAACTTTTCCTTCTCTCGTGTTTTCAATACTATATGAAACTTGTTTTACTGGGCTAAAGATTGAGTCAATAGGTATTAATCCTATGGCAGAGTCTTCAGGTTTATTATGTTCAGCGGCAACATAACCTTTTCCTTTAGCTACAGTTAATTCCATATTGAACTCTGTATTATCGTCTAGATTACATATTACTAGTTCAGGGTTTATAATATCAATTTCTGAAGGTGTATTAATCATTCCCGCTGTAATTTCGCCTGGACCTGTTACATTTAGGTTCATCTTTCTAACGCCTTCTGAATGCATGTTTAAAGACAAAGATTTAATGTTCAAAACAATATCAGTTACATCTTCACGAACACCATCAATAGAAGAAAACTCATGAAGCACATTATCTATTTTGATAGCCGTAACTGCAGTACCTTGCAAAGAAGATAAAAGAACTCTTCTTAGGGCATTGCCCAAAGTTAATCCAAATCCTCTTTCAAGAGGTTCTGCAACTAAAGTTGCTTTATACTGTGAGTTTTCATCGTTTGTTAATTTCAATTTCGACGGCTTAATTAATGTTTGCCAATTATTTATAATACTCATAACTATTCCTCTTATAAAAAACTAAACTCTTCTCTTCTTCGGCGGCCTGCATCCATTGTGTGGAATGGGTGTAGTATCTTTTATTGAAGTTATATAAAAGCCGATAGCCTGGAGGGCACGAAGAGCGGACTCACGACCGCCACCAGGCCCTTTAACGAACACTTGTAAATTCTTTAAACCAAATTCTTTAGCTTTAGTCCCTGCATCTTCTGCAGCTATTTGAGCTGCATATGGAGTTGATTTTCTAGAACCTTTAAATCCCTTAACACCTGCAGAGGACCAAGCAATGCTATTGCCCTGCTCATCAGTAATTGTTATCATTGTATTATTAAAGGTCGCATTTATATAAGCAAGCCCTGAAATAATACTTTTTCTCTGCTTCTTTTTTTTATTTACCTTTACATCAGCCATAATTATTTAGTAACTTTCTTCTTGCCTGCAATTGCTATTGCTTTACCTTTTTTTGTTCGAGCATTAGTATGAGTTCTTTGACCTCTACATGGTAAATTTTTTCTATGTCTGGCGCCTCTATAGGTACCTAAATCCTTTAATCTTTTAATATTACTTGAAACTTCTCTTCTTAAATCACCTTCAACTAGAGCTGATGAAGAAATTACATCTGATATATTTTTAATGTCTGACTCAGACAAATCTTGAACTCTTACATTTGAGTCGACGTTTGCTTTTAAACAAATGTCGTTAGAAACCTTATTGCCAATGCCATATACATATGTGAGTGCTACTTTTAGCTTCTTTTGTGTCGGAATGTTTATACCGGCAATCCTTGCCATGATTAGAACCTAAAAAAAGATTTATTGAGAGAATGCGGGATTATATGATTATTGATCAATTGGTCAAGCATTTAAAGAGTCCTCAATAAGAAGACTAATTCCTTGATTTATCTTACTTATTTCTCCTGTTCCGAGAACTTTTCTTACAAGATTCTGGGAAGAATAGTATTCAATTAAAGGCTCAGTTTCAGTAGAATAAGTACGAAGTCTTTTAGTTAATGTTTCTAAATTATCATCAGATCGACCTTCTGTTGCACTCCTATTCATAATTCTTTCTTTTAATATATCCTCGTTAACATAAAGCAAAATTACACAAAGTATTTTTTCATCAATACTTGCCATAAAATGGTCGAGTAACTCAGCCTGCTTTTTATTTCTTGGGAAGCCATCAAACAGGAAGCCTTTATTATAATTTTTATTTTCATTTATAAATTGCTTTATCAATTCAATAGTTGTTTCATTTGATACTAGTTTACCATCATTTATTGTATTTTTTATTTGAATACCTAAACTTGTTTCTTTACTGCTTTCCTTTCTCAATAAATCACCTGTTGAAAGATGATTAAGGAAATATCTTTTACATATTAACTTTGCTTGGGTTCCTTTGCCAGCGCCAGGGGGTCCAAACAAGACTATATTCATCGTCTTGCTCCTCTTAGTCGTGATTTTTTGATAAGGGATTCATACTGATATGCAAACAAGTGACTTTGTATTTGTCCTACAGTATCCATGCCTACGACCACTACAATAAGTAAGGATGTGCCCCCAAGATAAAAAGGAATTGAATACTGAGATATCAATATTTCAGGCAATATGCAAACAAAAGCTAAATATAGCGCGCCTATGGTTGTGATCCTAGAAAGCACAAAGTCAATATACTCTGCTGTTTTTTCTCCTGGACGTATTCCGGGAATAAATCCACCTTGTCTTTTAAGATTGTCTGCAGTTTCAGTAGGATTAAAAACAATTGAAGTATAGAAAAAAGCGAAAAAGATTATTGCTGAGGCGTAAAGTAACATATAGGCAGGTTGCCCTCTGCCTAAAAGAGCCGCAATATCATTTAGAAGTCCAGGTTCGGCTGAAACATTAAAATTAGCAATGGTTATAGGAAGTAACAATATTGAAGAGGCAAAAATTGCAGGTATAACCCCAGCAGTATTAAGTTTTAATGGCAAATGTGAACTATCTCCGGCAAACATTTTATTGCCCATTTGTCTTTTTGGATATTGAACTACCAATCTTCTTTGAGCTCTTTCCATAAATACAATAAATATTACAATTGCAATGATCATAATTAATAGCAGTAATAGTGTGATTGTCGAAATAGTACCTTGTCTGCCCAAGGTCATAGTATTTATGAGAGCGCTGGGAATCTCAGCAACAATTCCTGAAAATATTATTAAGGAAATACCATTTCCTATACCACGACTTGTAATCTGCTCACCAAGCCACATTAAAAATACGGTTCCACCTGTCAGGGTTATCGTTGTTGATAATCTAAAAAATAACCCAGGATCAGTTACAACTTTACCAGCTGACTCAAGACCTACTGAGATACCATACCCTTGAAGAAGTGCTAGTATGACTGTGCCATATCTTGTATATTGTGTAATTTTACGCCTTCCAGGTTCGCCCTCTTTTTTAAGATTTGCTAAATGTGGTGATACACTCGTCATTAGTTGCATGATGATCGAGGAAGATATATATGGCATAATACCTAATGCAAATATCGCCATACGGCTTATTGCACCACCTGCAAAAACATCAAACATTCCAAGAATTCCACTTTGGTTCGTTTCTACAAGTAATTTCAGTTGTTCTATGTCGATTCCAGGAAGTGGAATGTAGGTACCAAATCTATATATAATCAAAGCACCTAAAGTAAACCAAATTCTTTTTTTTAGTTCGGTGGCTTTAGAAAATACACTAAAATTAAAGTTAGATGCTAATTTTTCAGCAGCAGAGGCCATTATAACTATTTTCCTTGATTGATCTTTAATTCGATGCCTAGTTTTTTAATTTTATCCTCAGCTGATTTTGTAACCTTCATACACTCAATAGGATTTTTTGCTTTTATTTCACCTGTACCAAGAATTTTAAGAAATCTTTTATCTTTATTTTTTACTATTCCCAATTTTTTTAAAAGATGAATATTAATCGATTGATCTTCTTTTATAGAATTCTTCTCTATTAGTTTTTGAATTGAAGCTAAATTCAACTCATAGTAATTTTTCTTCGCAAAATTTTTGAAGCCAAATTTTGGGAGTCTTCTATGAAGTGGCATTTGGCCTCCTTCAAAACCATTTATTGCAACTCCTGATCTAGCTTTTTGACCTTTATGTCCGCTTCCTGAAGTCTTACCTTTTCCTGAACCAATACCTCTGCCCAATCTTTTCTTTGATCTACGAGAACTGTGTTTTACTGCTTCATTTAATTTCATCTTATTGCTCTTCCGTTTTAATTAAATGCTTTACCTTTTTTACCATTCCTCCTATTTCAGGGGTAAAGTCAAGTATCACATGGCTGTTTAATTTTCTTAAACCTAAACCTCTTACCGTTGCAATTTGATCTCTTTGTGAACCTATCGTACTTTTTGTTAGAGTAATTTTTATTTTCTTTCTCATGATGACTCTCTCGCTGAAGTGATATTGCCAACTTTTTTACTTCTTCTTGCGGCAATTATTTTCGGCGATTTTTGATTTTTTAAGCCATCAACCGCAGCTCTAATAATATTATATGGATTAGTACTTCCAACGGATTTTGCAACTATATCCTGGACTCCAAGTAATTCAAATACAGCTCTAACTGACCCACCGGCAATTATTCCTGTACCAGATGGAGCAGATCTCATAACTACTTTTGATGAACCGTGTATGCCAACAATGTCATGATGCAATGTTCTTCCCTCTCTAAGAGGTACTTTAATCAATGTCTTTTTTGCAGAGTCTGTGGCTTTCTTTATTGCCTCAGGGACCTCTTTTGCTTTTCCGTGTCCAAACCCAACTTTCCCTGACTCATCTCCTGCAACCACTAATGCTGCAAAACCAAAACGTCTTCCACCCTTAACAACCTTAGTCACTCTATTTATTGCAACTAGCTTATCTTTTATTTCAATACCGTTTTGGTCTTTATCTCTATTATTGTTTTCCTTATTCATAATTTTTCCTTAAAAACTCAAGCCATTTGATCTTGCTTCATCTGCTATATTTTTTATAATTCCGTGATAAATATTTGATCCACGATCAAGATAAATATTAGTAATTCCTTTTTCTTTTGCAGACTTGGCAATTTCTGCTCCAAGAATTTTTGCATTTTCAATATTACATGCATTTTTTTGTTTAGCTGACTTTACTGATGATGCACTACAAATAGTTTTTCCTTCGTTATCATCAATTATTTGTACATAGAGACATTTTGAAGATTTAAATACAGAAAGTCGTGGAAGTCCTTTATTGTTCTTCTTAAGTTTGTATCTAATCCTATTGGATCTTCTTTGTTTACTTGAAATATGCATTATTTTTTCTTACCTTCCTTTCGATTAATATACTCTTCTGCATACTTAATTCCCTTACCTTTATAAGGCTCAGGTCCTCTGAATGATCTGATTTCTGCCGCTGTTTGTCCAACCAATTGTTTGCTAGGGCCCTTTATTTCAATGTTGTTCTGCTTATCAACAGATAAAGAAATATCCTCTGGAATTTGGTAATTAATTGGATGGCTAAAGCCAAGCATTAATTCAAGTATTTTCCCCTTAAGAGTAGCTCTGTACCCTACACCATTCATTTCTAATTTTTTTGAAAATCCCTCACTTACGCCGACTATAATATTGTTTACAATATTTCTCTGTAACCCCCAGAATGGCAAAAGAGATTTGTTTTCATTCTTGGGTTTCATTTTGATTATATTTCCCTCAATGTTAATTTCAATATCTTCATTTAGAGGAGATTCAAGTTTTCCCATTGGGCCCTCAGCCATGAAAATTCCATCCTGCATATTTACTTTAACAGTATCGGGTATCAATATTTCTTTAGAACCAACTCTTGACATAACTAAAAAACTCTACAAATTATTTCACCGCCAACTTTTTGCTCTCGCGCATCAGTATCTGTCATGACACCTTTCGATGTAGAAATAATTGATATACCTAAACCATTATGAACATAAGGTATTCTCTCAGCTCCAGAATAAACCCTTCTTCCCGGTTTTGAAATTCTTGTAATATCAGATATTACAGGACCTTTGTCGTCATATTTCAATTCTATATCTAATTCTTCTTTTCCTGATGAGTGTTTAGTACGGGCATAACCTCTTATATAACCCTCATTTTTTAAAACCTCTAATATACTTTCTCTCATTTTAGAAACAGGAGAGGTAACAATTGATTTATTGCGCATTTGTGCGTTCCTGATTCTACTAAATAAATCTGATAATGGATCTTGTAGTGACATTTTTATTTAATTCCTTTCTACCAACTTGATTTATTCATTCCTGGTATTTGACCCTTTGAGGCTAAGTCTCTCAGAGCTATACGAGACAATCTTACTCTTTTATGATAACCTCTAGGCCTTCCGGTCAATTCACATCTATTTCTAACCCTTGTTCTCGCTCCATTCCTTCTAAGTTTGGACAATTTTAATTGGGCCTGAAATCTCTCATCAATCGGTGTAGATTTATTCATAATAAGATTTTTTAACAGAGATCTCTTGTTTAAATCTTTTTCCGACATTTGAATCCTACGTTTATTTTTTTCTATCGAGCTTTTTTTTGCCATACCTTTACCTAATCTATTATTGGAAAATTTAAAAACTTTAAAAGAAGCAACGCCTCTTCATCATTCCTCGCCGTCGTGCAAATTGAAATATCTAAACCACGAGTTTTATCAATTTTATCTACATTAATTTCAGGAAATATTGTACATTCCTTAATACCAAAAGAATAATTGCCTTGACCATCAAAGCTATTTTTATTTAAGCCCCTAAAATCTCTGATTCTTGGTAATGCAATAGTCACAAGTCTGTCTATAAATTCGAACATTCTATGGCCTCTGAGAGTTACCTTTACTCCTAGTGGCATTCCATCCCTAATTTTAAATGTAGCAATAGATTTTCTCGCTTTTGTAACCATTGGTAGCTGTCCTGAAATAACTGCAAGTTGGTCAGACGCTGATTGTATAACTTTATTATCATTAACAGCATCACCCAATCCCATATTCAATGATACTTTAGACAATTTTGGCAATGAAAGAGTGTTTTGCCTAGAAAGCTTTTCTCTTAATTTAGGTACTATTGACTGAGTATAGAGCTCTTTAAGTCTTGGAGTATAATTATCCATCAATTTGCTCTCCGGTTTTAACATTTACTCTTACCTTTTTATTATCTTTCAAAAAAGAATAGCCAATACGTGTTCCTTTTTTTGTTTTCTTATCAAGCAGCATTAAGTTTGCCAAAGTTATTGGCATTTCTTTATTAATAATGCCACCTTCATTTTTTTGGTCTTGCTTCTGATGTTTTTTTGACATATTGACACCCTTAACTACTGCTTTATCGCCTAATATCATAATGACCTCGCCTTCTTTACCTTTATCTTTTCCTGTATTTACAGTTACTTGGTCCCCTTTTTTTATTCTCATTGACATTACAAAACCTCCGGTGCAAGTGAAATAATTTTCATTTGTTTCTTCATTCTCAGTTCTCTGCAAACTGGGCCAAATATTCTCGTACCTACTGGTTCGCCCTGGGTATTAATTAGAACAGCTGCATTTGAGTCAAATTTTATTGTACTACCATCGATTCTCTTTAATTCTTTTCTTGTCCTTACTATCACTGCTTTATGTACCGTACCTTTTTTGACTTTTCCTTTTGGAATAGCATCTTTTACTGTTACCACTATGATATCTCCAACTGATGCAAATCTTCTCTTAGATCCACCTAATACTTTAATACAGAGAACTTCTTTAGCCCCTGAATTATCCGCTACACTTAATCTCGACTCAACTTGTATCATCTAACTTACAGCTACCCATCTTTTAAGTTTTGAAATTGGTTTTGACTCCATTATCTTTACCTTATCTCCAGTATTAAATTGATTTTCAGGATCATGCGCACTGTATTTTTTTGAGCGTCTAATAACTTTCTTCAAGAAAGGATGCTTAAACTTTCTTTCAACTAGCACTGTGATAGTCTTATCTTGCTTATTGCTGATCACTGTTCCCTGTAGTATTTTTTTTGGCATATTAATTTCCTAATTTTTCATTCATGATTGTTTTTATTCTTGCTATGAGCTTTCTAACTTTAAATATACGTGATGTGTTCTCCAACTGACCTGAGCTCTTTTGAAATCTCAAGTTAAATGACTCCTTATATAAGTTGCTTAATTCTGTTTTAAGCTGATCACTTGTTTTTTTTCTTATTTCTTCTACCTTCATCTTTTTCCTTTATTTTATGAGTTGTCCAACAACTTTGGTCTTAACTGGTAGCTTTGAGGAAGCTCTTCCAAAAGCTTCTTTTGCTATCGATTGTGATACACCATCTACTTCAAATAAGATCTTTCCTGGTTTCACTCTACACGCCCAAAATTCTGGTGAACCTTTTCCTTTACCCATTCTTACTTCTGTTGGCTTTTTTGAGACTGGTACATCTGGAAAAATTCGAACCCAAACACGTCCTGCTCTTTTCATAAACCTTGTCATTGCAACCCTTGCCGCTTCTATTTGTCGGGCTGTGATCCTCTCTGCTTCTAAGGCCTTTAGTCCATAAGTCCCATAATTCAAACTTGTTGCAGAACTTGCAACGCCTTTAATTCTACCTTTGTGAGCTTTTCTGAATTTTGTTTTTTTTGGCTGTAACATAACTTACCCTAATTTATTTGGATTATTTTCCATTTCATGTGGGGCATTATCATCTATGTCTCCTTTATATATCCATACTTTGATACCACATGCACCATATGTTGTTTGCGCTGTTGCTATTGCATAATCAACATTTGCTCTAAATGTGTGCAATGGAACTCTTCCTTCTCTGTACCACTCAGTTCTAGCAATTTCAGTTCCACCAAGGCGGCCTCCACAATTTACTCTAATACCGTCAGCACCTAACCTCATTGCTGATTGAACAGATCTTTTCATTGCTCTTCTAAATGAAACTCTTCTCTCAAGTTGTTCGGCTATTGCATCAGCTATTAATTGAGCTTCAACCTCTGGCTTTCTAATTTCGACTAAATTTATTGAAACGTCGTCTGATGTAAATTCTGAAATTTTCCTTTTTAACTTTTCTATGTCACTGCCCTTTTTACCAATAATTAATCCTGGTCGAGCGGAGTAAATAGTTACCTGAGCTTTCTTTGCTGGTCTTTCTATCTGAATTTTAGCTACAGCACATTTTTTTAGTTTTTTTTCAAGATAGGATCTGATTTTAAGATCTTCTTGCAAAAATGAACCAAATTCTTTTTTATTAGCATACCACTTGGACTGCCATTTTTTATTCAGGATTAATCTAAGACCAATAGGATTTACTTTCTGTCCCATATTTTATGCTTCTTTCTCTAATTTCTTATTTTGTACTTCTGCGACTTTAATTGTTACATTAGTTAAATGCTTATTTATTCTTCCTGGCCTACCCTTTGCTCTTGGTCTCCATCGCTTCATGACCATACTCTTTCCACAGTAGGCCTCCGTTACCTGTAAAATGTCTATATCTAATTGATGATTATTTTCAGCATTCGCTACCGCACTATTTAGAACCTTTTTAATATCCTTTGCAATGCCTCTTGAAGAAAATTTTAAAAGGTTAATTGCCTCGGAGGCTTTTTTTCCTCTAATCATTTCAAGAACAATATTGGCTTTTGAAGGACTGACCCTCAAATTCCTTAAAATAGCATAAGCTTCATTATCTTTTCTAGTTAAGTGCTTCATAATTATTTAGTTTTTTTGTCTCCGGTATGACTGTTGAAAGTTCTTGTTGGAGAAAATTCACCAAGTTTATGGCCAACCATATCCTCGGTGACATTGACTGGAATAAACCTCTTACCATTATGAACTGCAAAGTTAACACCTACGAACTCAGGCAATATAGTGGATCTTCTTGACCACGTTTTAATTACACCGCCCTTCTTGCCACCATCTCCCGCTGCCTTAACTTTCTTTAATAGATGACTATCAACAAATGGTCCTTTCCAAACAGATCTCGTCATTTTTAAACCTCAATCCTTGCTTTTTTGTCGGTTTTTCTCTTAATAATAAATTTATCTGTTCTTTTATTATTTCTTGTCTTTTTTCCCTTAGTTGGTTTTCCCCATGGAGTAACAGGGTCTCGACCACCTGATGTTTTACCTTCCCCTCCACCATGAGGGTGATCAATTGGATTCATAGCCACGCCTCTTACTGATGGTCTAACTCCTAGCCATCTTTTTCTTCCAGCTTTTCCTAATTTTTGGTTTTTTCTATCAATATTCGAAAGAACACCGATTGTAGCTCTGCATTCTTCTCTTACTTTTCTTTGCTCCCCAGAGGGCAGCTTAATTGCTACGTATCCATCAGACTTGCCAACAATTTGCGTTGAGGAACCTGCAGATCTAGCTAATTGTGCACCACTGCCAATTTTTAACTCAATATTATGTATATCTATTCCAACTGGGATATCAGACATGGGCATACAATTGCCAACTCTGATTTCTTTTTTTTCACCAGATATTACTTGGTCACCAACTTTTAAATCTCTCGGCGCGAGTATATAGCTTTTAGTTCCGTCAGCGTATGTAATTAATGCAATGTAGGAAGATCTATTTGGATCATATTCAATTCTATTAACGGTTGCACTATCAGTATTATTTCTTTTAAAATCAATAATTCTATATTTTGCTTTATGACCGCCGCCTTTTCGTCTCATTGTAATTCTGCCGGTATTATTTCTTCCCCCTTTTTTTGAAAGGCCAGCTGTTAGAGACTTAACTGGTTTACCGGTCCATAAACCTTTTTTATCAACAAGTGTTAGTCCACGTGTTCCAGGAGTATTTGGTCTGAATTTTTTTAAAGGCATTTATTATTATACTCCCGCATTAATATCAATTGTTTGGCCTTCTTCTAGAGTCACGAAAGCTTTTTTATAATCTGATCTTTTTCCAAGTGAGCCCCTAAATGCTTTTAGCTTGCCCTTAACTATTGAAGTGTTCACTTTTTTTACTTTTACTTTAAATATATTTTCTATTGCAGTTTTTATTTCTTTCTTATTACTAGTTTTATTAACTTGAAAAGTAACTTGATTAAATTCTGCGCCCAAAGAGGACTTCTCAGTGATAATAGGCTTAATAATTGTCTTAAAATCTTTGATACTAGGCATTTTATGTATAATTCTTTTCTAATTGAGCTAACGCGTCTTTACTAATGATCAATTTCTGGTGCCTCAAGAGGTCAAGAGCATTTACAGATTTAACACTTAAGTACTTAATGTCTTTTAAATTTCTAACTGCAAGAGATAAATTTTGGTTAGGCGTGTCACCTTCTAAAAACAATGCAGAGTTAATTTTTTGTTTGTCCAAATAGCTCTTTAAGATCTTAGTTTTTGGCTTAGAAATCTTGAGTTCATCAATTAAAATTAGATCATTACATTTTAATTTTTCAGATAGTATATGTTTGACAGCCAAATTTCTAAAGCGTTTTGGGAGTTTTTTTAATGATCTTACCCCCCTTAGATTGTGTGCCATGCCACCACTTCGGAAAATATTTGCTTTCTTAGAACCATGTCTTGCACCACCACCACCTTTTTGTCTTCCTAATTTTTGTGTTGTACCTGTTACCTCTGAACGATTTTTAGTTCTTGCACGAAGGAATTTTTTATTAGACTCACTCCATCTTAGAAGAGTGCTTATAACTTTAAAGTCAGGATTTAAATTAAAGATGGCTTCATTAATCTCCATAGACTCCGTGCTCTTACCATTCATTTTACTTAGCTCTACTTGCATTACTATTTATCCTTCTTAGTTGATTTTTCTGCTTGTACAGAAGTGCTTTCAACTTCTTTAATATCATTCCTCTTAATAGAATCTTCAACTACAAGCCAGGTTCCTCGCGCACCGGGAGTAGCTCCCTTTACGCAGATAATATTTTTTGCTTCATCAATTTTTACTACTTGTAAATTTTGAAGTGTTTTATAAACATCACCATATTGTCCTGCCATTTTTTTTCCTTTAAAGACCTTACCTGGATCCTGACACTGTCCTGTTGAACCGGCACTTCGATGAGATACAGAAACACCATGAGAAGCTCTCAAACCTGAAAAATTATGCCTTTTCATCACTCCAGCAAATCCTTTACCCTTTGTTAAACCAGACACGTCGATAAATTGGCCCTCCTGAAAATGACTTGCATTCAATTGATCACCCGATTTTAATTCGGTGTCCTTGTTGATTGAAAATTCTCTAAGGTACTTAAAAGCCTCGCTATTTTTCTTTTCAAAAAATCCCTTCTGGGCCTTATTAGTTTTTTTTAATTTACATGCTCCAACTAAAACTTTGTCAGCATTTTTGTCAGTAGAGTCAACTCTTTCAACTATTTGACATTGGTCAATATGCAAGACAGTCACTGGAATATTCGTACCACTTTGTGTATACAAATTACTCATTCCTATTTTTTTTGCAATGATTCCGGTTCTCATAACTATAACTTAATTTCTACATCAACACCCGATGCTAGGTCCAATTTCATAAGTGCATCAACTGTTTGAGGAGTTGGATCAACTATTTCAATTAAGCGCTTATGGGTTCTTATCTCAAATTGTTCTCTACTCTTTTTATTAACGTGAGGAGATCTTAAAACGGTAAATTTTTCATTATTTGTAGGAAGTGGAATCGGCCCCTTAACCATTGCCCCAGTACGTTTCGCTGTATCCACTATTTCAACAGATGACTTGTCAAGAACCCCATGGTCAAATGCTTTAAGTCTGATTTTTATATTTTGATTTTCCATTATTCTCGTTAAGCGAATTTCGCTTTTACCTCATCTTGTACATTTTGTGGAACCTGCTCATAATGATCAAAAAACATTGAATATTGAGCTCTTCCCTGCGTCATGGATCGCAGAGTGTTTACATAGCCAAACATATTTGCCAGAGGAACCATCGAACTGATAGCAGTTGTATTGCCTCTTGCTTCACTTCCACTTACTTGACCTCTTCGACTACTTAAATCACCTATTACATCTCCCATAAACTCTTCAGGTGTAACAACTTCAACTCTCATTATTGGCTCTAATAACTTTGGATTTGCCTTTTGACAGGCGTCCTTAAACGCCATTCGACCAGCTATCTCAAATGCTAGACTGCTCGAGTCTACATCATGGTATTTCCCATCTATAAGAGTCACCTTATAGTCAATTATTGGAAAACCAGCTATAACTCCAGTATCGGCTACACCTTCTATTCCTTTCTCTACACCTGGTATGTATTCCTTAGGAATGTTTCCACCTTTAATTTTATCTTCAAATATTCTTCCTGTTCCGGGTTCGCAACCTTCGACAATTATTTTAACCTCAGCAAATTGACCTGCACCACCACTTTGTTTTTTATGTGTATAAGTTACTTCCATATTTTTAGAAATTGTTTCTCGATAAGCAACTTGCGGGGCGCCAACATTAGCTTCTACGTTAAACTCTCTCTTCATCCTATCTACAATAATATCCAAATGAAGTTCACCCATACCTTTAATTACTGTTTGTCCAGACTCTTCATCTGAGGTAACTCTAAATGATGGATCTTCTTTTGCTAATCTTGCAAGCGCTTCTCCCATTTTTTCTTGATCAGCTTTTGTCTTTGGTTCAACAGCAATCTCAATAACTGGATCTGGAAAATCCATAGACTCTAGAATAATAGGTTTTTGAGCATCCGATAGCGTTTCACCAGTTATAGTATCTTTTAAACCAGCAATAGCAACTATGTCGCCAGCGTACGCAATTTTTATGTCTTCTCTATTATTGGCGTGCATTAATAGCATACGGCCGATTCTTTCTTTATCGCCTTTAACAGAATTCAAAATTGTTGAACCAGCCTCTAATTTGCCAGAATATATTCGAGTGAATGTGAGAGAACCTACGAACGGGTCGTTAGCTACTTTGAATGCTAATGCAGAGAAAGGCTCATCATCTGATGCTTTCCTTACTTCCTCATCTTCTTTCCCTGGAATACTACCAGTTGCCTGCTGAACTTCACTTGGGTCAGGCATAAAATTCACGATTGCATCTAACAAAGGTTGAACACCTTTATTTTTGAAAGCGCTTCCAGTTAAAATTGGAACAAACTCAAAATTAATTGTACCTTTTCTGATACACCTTATTAAAGTTTCTTCGTCTGGTTCTTCTCCATCTAGATATTTTTCAAGGACTTCCTCATCTTGTTCGACAGCCATTTCGACCATTTCAGATCTATGTTTTTCTGCAGTATCCTTTAATTCCTCAGGAATATCTGTATATTCATAATTAGCTCCAAGATCCTCATTTGCCCAGACAATTGCTTTGTTTTTAACTAGATCAATCACGCCTTTCAAGTTTGATTCACTTCCGTAGGGAATTTGTAAAACTAATGCATTTGCCTGAAGCCGATCTTTGATCATGTCTAAACACTTATAAAAGTCTGCACCAGTGCGATCCATTTTATTAATGAAACACATTCTTGGTACATTGTATCTATTTGCTTGTCTCCAAACAGTTTCAGTTTGCGGCTCTACACCAGCAACACCATCAAATACTGCAACTGCCCCATCGAGTACTCTTAAAGAACGCTCAACTTCGATAGTAAAATCAACGTGACCAGGAGTATCAATAATATTAATTCTATGGTTATTCCAAAAACAAGTAGTTGCAGCGGATGTAATTGTAATACCACGCTCTTGCTCTTGCTCCATCCAATCCATTGTAGCCGCGCCATCATGTACTTCTCCAATCTTATGACTTTTTCCTGTATAATAAAGTATTCGTTCTGTAGTAGTTGTCTTTCCAGCATCTATATGAGCCATAATACCAATATTTCGATACTTATTTAATGGATATTCTCTTGTCATGGTTACCATCTAAAGTGAGCAAATGCTTTATTTGCTTCAGCCATTTTATGAGTATCTTCTCTTTTCTTAATTGCAGAACCTTTGTTACCTGCTGCATCCAATAATTCTGAACTTAGTTTTTCCATTAAACTTTTTTCTTTTCTATTCCTAATAGCAGTGACTAACCATCTAATGGCTAGTGCTTGTGATCTGTTACCCTTTACCTCAACAGGAACTTGATATGTTGCTCCACCAACTCTTCTAGATCGTACTTCGACCAGGGGTCTAACATTTTCAATGGCCTTATTGAAAACACTCATTGGAGACTCCCCAGTTTTATTCTGTATATTTGTAAAAGATTTATTAATGATGGCTTCCGCAACTGTTTTTCTTCCATCAAGCATTATTGCATTGGTAAACTTTGTAAGCACAGTGCTATTATGAACTGGATCAGGTAAAATATTTCTAACTTGTGCTTTTCTTCTTCTTGACATAATTATTTTGGTTTCTTAGCTCCGTATAATGAGCGACGTTGTTTTCTATCACTAACTCCTTGGGTATCTAGAACTCCCCTAACTGTGTGATATCTCACGCCAGGAAGATCCTTAACTCTTCCTCCACGTATTAGAATCACTGAGTGTTCTTGAAGATTATGGCCTTCTCCTCCAATATAACTTGTAACTTCAAACCCATTTGTTAATCTCACTCTTGCAACTTTTCTTAGTGCTGAGTTCGGTTTCTTTGGTGTTGTTGTATAAACTCTTGTACATACACCTCTCTTTTGAGGATTTGCCTTTAGTGCTGGAACCTTATTTCTTTTTCGAACCTTAGCTCTTGGTTTTCTTATTAACTGACTTATAGTCGGCATACAGTATCTCCAATTAGAAACTAATAAAAAGTTAACTATTAAAAAAAGTCTAAAAAAAGTAGCGTTTAGATTTCTCTACCGCCTACTATTTAAGAATGCCGAATAATACTTAATAGTCTGTTTTGGTCAACAAATATTATCAAGAATTTTCCTGAATTTCTGCAGTTTCCTGATCTTTAGCAGCTTGCATTGCTTCAATTTCAATTTTAGCCTCTTTATCAAGTGTTTTTGCTTGATTTTCTATCTGATTAAAGATTCTTCCTGTTCCAGCGGGGATTAATCTTCCTACAATAACATTCTCTTTAAGACCCTCAAGTCTATCTACTTTTCCTTTGATCGATGCATCAGTCAGTATTCTCGTCGTCTCCTGGAATGAGGCCGCAGAAATAAATGACCTGGTTTGTAGAGAAGCTTTTGTTATACCCAACAGAACTGGTTTACCTGTGGCTGGCTTTTTACCCTCAGCCGTAAGCTGTTCATTTGTAATTAAGAATTCGTATCTGTCAATTTCTTCACCTTTAATAAAAGAACTGTCACCAGTGTCAGTAATACTTACTTTTTGAAGCATTTGTCTGCATAAAACCTCAATATGCTTATCATTAATTAAAACACCTTGAAGTCTATAAACTTCTTGCACCTCATTAATTAAATAATCCGCTAATGCCTCAATACCTAAAATCTCTAAGATATCATGTGGATCAGGATTTCCATCAAGTAAATAGTCCCCTTTTTCAATGCTTTCTCCTTCTTGATAAGCTATATGCTTACCCTTTGGAATTAGTACTTCTATAGGATCACTGTCACTATCCTCCGGCGTAATGATTACTTTTTGCTTTCCTCTTATATCTTTTCCAAAAGATATGATACCTGATATTTCAGATATGATTGCATGATCTTTTGGCTTTCTCGCTTCAAACAATTCAGCAACTCTAGGTAATCCACCTGTAATATCTTTTGTTTTAGATGCAGCTTTTGGTGTTCTTGCCAATACATCACCCGCATGAACTTCTGAGCCGTCAGTAACTGATAAAATAGAGTCAGGTGGAAGAAAATATCTCGCTTCATTACCATTTGCTAGGAGTATAACTTCCCCATTTTTATCCCTCAAAGTGATTCTTGGCTTAAGATCTCCACCTTTTGAGTCTAACTTCCAGTCCTTAACTTTAGTATATGTTAAGCCTGTTTTTTCCTCGGTTTCTTCAATTAAAGATACTCCTTCTTCCATATCTACATAGTTAGCGGTACCTGATTTTTCTGAAATAACCGGGTTTGTAAATGGATCCCACTCACAAATTTTGGTTCCAGATGACACCTTTGAGTCTTCTTCCACGAGTATTTTTGTTCCATAGGGAACTTTATAATTTGCGAGCTCTCTGTTATTTTCATCATGAATAGCTAATTGACAATTTCTTCCCATAACAATTAAGTTTTGATTACTATCTTCAACTGTATTCTTGTTGAGGATTTTAAAAATACCGTCAGTATTAATTTCTATAAAGGATTGATCATTAATTTGAGCAGCTCCTCCAATGTGGAATGTTCTCATAGTTAATTGTGTTCCAGGCTCACCAATTGATTGGGCCGCAATCATTCCTACTGCTTCACCCTCATTAACCATGAACCCTCTGGCAAGATCTCTCCCATAGCACTTCACGCAGATCCCTTTTTTACTATCACAGGTTAATGGGGATCGAATATATGCGCTCTGTATACCTGCCGTTTCAATTTTCTCAGAAAGTATCTCGTCCATATAGTCATCTTTTTTTGCTACGATTTCATTAGTGACAGGATGAATGATATCCTTTTGTAAAAATCTACCAAGTAATCTGTCTGCAATTGATATTATTACTTCTCCACCTTCAACTACGTCAGATATCCATACCCCACTATCAGTTCCACAATCATGATCTGAGATGGTACAGTCTTGTGCAACATCACATAATCTTCTTGTCAAGTAGCCAGAATTAGCTGTCTTTAATGCAGTATCAGCTAGTCCTTTTCTTGCTCCATGGGTAGAATTAAAATATTCAAGTACATTTAAGCCCTCTTTAAAATTAGATATAATAGGAGTCTCAATTATATCTCCTGATGGTTTAGCCATAAGGCCACGCATTCCAGACAACTGCTTCATTTGGGCAGCTGAACCCCTAGCTCCTGAATTTGCCATCATATATATAGAATTAATAGGAAGTTCTCTTTTAGTTGTTGCGTCAATTTTTACAGAAGAAATTTCGTTCATCATTTCTTGTGCAACTCTGTCAGTACATTTCGCCCAGGCGTCAATTACTTTGTTATATTTCTCCCTATTAGTAATTAAACCATCATTATACTGCTTTTCATATTTTTCAATTTGTACTGATGTTTCTGAGACCATTTTTTCCTTTGTCTCAGGTATTATCATGTCATCCTTACCAAAAGAAATGCCAGCTTTATATGCATAATGAAATCCAAGTGCCATAAGTTGATCAGCAAATATAACTGTATCTTTTTGCCCGCAGTATCTGTAGACGGTATCAATTAAGTTCGAAACCTCCTTCTTGCCAAGTAAACGATTAACTAGCTTTGGATCAAGATCTTTATGTTGAGGTATCAAATTCCATAAAAGCATTCTACCAGGTGTTGTACTAATTCTTCTAGTATCAACATTTTCATCAGAATTAATATAATTAATTCTTGCTTCAACTTTTGCATGTACAGTTGTTACGCCATTTTCGATTGCTTGTTTAACTTCAAAAATATCTTTGTATACTGCTCCCTGACCAGGTTCATTATCTTTTTCCTGGGATAAATAATAAATACCTAAAACTATATCCTGACTTGGAACAATTACTGGCTTTCCATTAGCTGGGTTTAATATATTATTTGTAGACATCATCAAAACCCTTGCTTCCAACTGGGCTTCTAAGCTTAGCGGTACATGAACTGCCATTTGATCACCATCAAAATCTGCATTAAACGCTGTACAAACAAGAGGGTGTAGTTGAATTGCTTTGCCTTCAATTAAGGTAGGTTCAAAAGCTTGTACGCCTAACCTATGAAGTGTTGGTGCTCTATTTAAGATAATTGGATGTTCTCTTATGACTCTATCAAGTACATCCCAGACTTCTGGTCTTTCTTTTTCAACCATTTTCTTAGCTTGTTTTAATGTGGTTGCCAGCCCCAATGACTCCAAACGTGCATAGATGAATGGTTTAAATAATTCAAGTGCCATTTTTTTAGGCAATCCGCATTGATGCAATTTAAGCTCTGGTCCAACAACAATTACTGATCTACCAGAGTAATCAACCCTTTTTCCAAGAAGATTCTGCCTGAAACGGCCTTGTTTACCCTTAAGCATTTCAGCAAGCGATTTAAGAGGTCTTTTATTGGTTCCAGTAATAACTCGACCCCTTCGTCCATTATCAAATAGCGCATCGACCGACTCTTGCAGCATTCTCTTTTCATTTCTAATTATGATATCTGGAGCTCTTAATTCTATGAGTCTCGATAATCTATTATTTCTATTGATCACTCGTCTATATAAGTCGTTTAAGTCAGATGAAGCGAACCTTCCTCCATCTAAAGGAACAAGCGGTCTAAGCTCCGGTGGAATTACTGGAACTGATGTTAAAATCATCCATTCGGGTCTATTTCCTGAAGATATAAAGGCTTCAAATATTTTAATTCTTTTTACGAGCTTTTCAGAAAGTGCGACAGCTTTAGTTTCAGCAAGTTTTGATTTTAATAGCTCAAGTTCTGGCTCAAGTTCAACCCTTTCTAAAACTTTTCTAACAGCTTCAGCCCCTATTCCAGCAGAAAAAGAGTCTACACCATATTCTTCTTTTGCATTTTCTAATTCCTCTTCATCCAACAATTGATTTTGGATCAATGGCGTTAAACCAGGTTCAGTAACCATAAACTTCTCAAAATAAAGAACCTTTTCTAGATCTTTTAATTTCATATCCATCATAAGAGCGATACGGCTTGGCAATGATTTTAAAAACCAAATATGAGCTACTGGGGCAGCTAATTGAATATGGCCCATTCGTTCTCTTCTTACGTCTTTTTTTGTTACTTCAACTCCACACTTTTCGCAGATAATACCTTTGAATTTCATTCTCTTATATTTACCGCATAGGCACTCATAATCCTTGATTGGTCCAAATATTCTTGCACAGAAAAGGCCGTCTCTCTCTGGCTTAAATGTTCGATAATTAATGGTTTCAGGTTTTTTTATCTCACCGTATGACCAGGACAATATTCTCTCAGGGCTTGCAATAGAGATTTTAACTTGATTAAAATCATCTCTGGAAGCGGCGGGATTGAAGATATTCATTAAAGACTGACTCATGTATAATTTCCTAATTTAAGTTTGATAATTCTATATTAAGTCCAAGTGATCGTATTTCCTTAATCAAAACGTTAAATGACTCAGGTGTTCCTGATTGGAATACATCTTCACCTCGTATTATTGTTTCATATACCTTAGTTCTTCCTGCAACATCGTCTGATTTTACTGTCAAAATTTCTTGTAAAGTATATGCGGCACCGTAGGCTTCGAGCGCCCATACTTCCATCTCTCCAAATCTCTGGCCACCAAATTGTGCTTTACCACCCAAAGGTTGCTGTGTCACAAGGCTATACGGACCAATTGATCTTGCATGAATTTTATCATCCACTAAATGATGAAGCTTCAACATATAGATATAGCCCACAGTTACTTTTCTCTCAAACTGCTCACCGGTTAGGCCATCCCATAAATGAGTTTGACCACTTTTGTCAAAGCCTGCAACTTCTAACATCTCAGATATTTCGTGCTCAGACGCACCATCAAAAACTGGAGTTTTGATAGGAACTCCAGATGAAATATTCATCGCAAGTTCTTTTTGTTCCATCTTATTCAAAAGCGCAATTTCATTTTTATACTGTTCAGGTCCATAAACTTTTTCTAAGGATTTACCAATATGTGAATGATCATTTGTTATATTGTACTGTGTAATAGATTTATTAATAATTTCACCAATACCTGCGCAAGCCCATCCTAAATGTGTTTCCAATATTTGTCCGACATTCATTCTACTTGGTACACCTAAGGGATTAAGTACTATGTCTACAGTTCTTCCATCTTCCAGATAAGGCATATCTTCCACAGGTGCGATTTTACTTATAACTCCCTTATTGCCATGACGGCCAGCCATTTTATCGCCAGGTTGCAACTTTCTTTTTACAGCTACAAAAACCTTCACCATTTTCATTACACCAGGCAACAGTTCATCACCTCTTTGTACTTTATCAACTTTATTGTCAAAACGTGATTGAATGGCGGATCTTGCAACATCATATTGCTTCTTTAAATTGTTTATATCTTCTTGATCTTTTTCATTCTTAAGCTTTACCTTCCAAAGAGAGTCTAATTTAATTGCATTTATATCATTTTCTTCAAGAGATGTTTGATCACTTATATCATCTGGAAAATATGAGATTGATTTGCCTTTAATTATACTTCTTAATCTTTCCTTTATATTTCTATTAAGGATTCCTAACTCAGCCTCACGATCGTTTGCTAACTTTTCTATTTCATCTCTCTCGATTGACAGGGCTCTATCATCTTTTTCTATTCCATACCTATTAAAAACCTTTACATCTACGACAATACCACTCGAACCTGGTGGCAATTTAAGTGATGTATCCTTTACATCTGTAGCTTTTTCTCCAAATATTGCTCTCAGTAATTTTTCCTCAGGAGTTACTGGGCTTTCACCTTTAGGGGTAACTTTTCCCACAAGAATGTCTCCTGGGTTTACGTCCGCACCGACATAAACAATTCCTGCTTCATCAAGATTGCGTAACAATTCATCACCGGCATTTGGTATATCTCTGGTGATCTCTTCTGAGCCCAATTTAGTGTCTCTTGACATAACCTCAAATTCTTCAATATGGATTGAGGTAAATTTATCTTCTTGAACAATCTTTTCTGATATCAATATAGAGTCCTCAAAGTTATAGCCTCTCCACGGCATGAATGCGACTACTACATTTCTACCAAGCCCTAGTTCACCTAAATGTGTTGACGGGCCATCTGCAATAATATCTCCTTTGGAAACCTTATCACCAACTTTAACTAACGGTCTCTGATTGATACAAGTGCTTTGGTTTGATCTTTGAAATTTTAACAGAGTATAAATATCAACACCTGATTCATTCGTTTGTATTTTTTCAGTTACTCTTACAACGATTCGTTTACCATCAATTTTATCAACAATTCCATCTCTTTTAGCTATAATTGTTACACCAGAGTCAATTGCTACAACTTTCTCTACCCCTGTTCCCACAAGGGGTGATTCAGCTTGAATTAGAGGTACTGCTTGTCTCATCATGTTAGACCCCATTAAAGCTCTATTAGCATCATCGTTTTCAAGGAATGGAATTAAAGAAGCAGCACAAGAAACAACTTGTTTTGGAGATACGTCCATGTAATTTATCTCGTCAGGAATAGTCATTACAAAATCACCATTGCGTCTACAAGAAACTAATTTTGTACTGAAGTTTCCTTTTTCGTCAATTTCACTATTTGCTTGAGCAATTGTATAATCTGCTTCTTCCATTGCGGGTAAGTATTCAACATCATTTGTAACCTTGCCATTTAGAACTTTTCTGTATGGGCTTTCAATGAAGCCATATTGATTAACCCTTGCATGAGATGCCAAGCTATTTATAAGTCCTATGTTTGGACCCTCGGGAGTCTCGATTGGGCAAATTCTTCCATAATGCGTAGGATGAACATCTCTTACTTCAAAGCCTGCTCTTTCTCTGCTTAATCCACCTGGCCCTAGAGCCGATAACCTTCTTTTATGTGTTATCTCAGCCAACGGATTTGTCTGGTCCATGAATTGTGAAAGTTGAGATGTGCCAAAAAATTCTTTGAGGGAAGCTACTAGCGGCTTGGCGTTTATTATGTCCTGAGGGGTAACTGCATCAACTTCTAATGAATTCATTCTTTCTTTGATTGATCTCTCCATTCTTATAAGGCCCATTCTGAACTGATTTTCAACTAGCTCACCAACTGACCTTACTCTTCTGTTGCCAAGATGATCTATATCATCAACTTCGCCTTTTCCTGTTCTTAGATCCATGACAGTCTTAACAACTTCAATAATATCATCAGTTCTTAGAACAGTGATTGTATCTGGACAATCAAGATTTAGTCTGTAGTTAATTTTTACACGCCCAACATCTGATAGGTCATATTTTTCCGACTTAAAAAATAGTGAATTAAATACTTCAAATGCAGTTTCTAAATTTGGTGGCTCTCCTGGTCTGAGTACTTTATATATTTCAACAACTGCTTCTTCTGGGCTTAAATTCTTATCAACTCTTAATGTATCCCTGATGAAAGAGCCAACATTGATCCCATCGATTTCAAGTATAGGAAGTTTATTGATTTTTAATTCTCTAATTTTCTCAAGAGATTCTTGAGTTATTTCGTCTGATGCCTCCAAATAAATTTCACCAGTCTTTTCATTTATAATATCATCTGCGACAAACTTTCCAATTAATTCGTCATCGTCTATAAGTAAATTTTTAAGTCCATCATTGTAAAGTTTTTTAGCAATCGCTGGATTTATCTTTGTACCTTGTTTGACAGCGACTTTTCCATTAGATGCATTTACTAAACTTTTTTGAAGCTTTCCAGTTTTAATATTCTTTGGATTAAAGCTATACTTCCATTTACTATCCTTAACGTTGAAATTATAAGTTTCTGTGCTGTAGAACAAGCTGAGGATCTCATCTCTTTTGATACCCATAGACATTAAGAAAGTCGTAATTGGTATTTTTTTCTTTCTATCAATTCTACAATGTAAAATATCTTTGTGATCAAATTCAATATCCAACCATGAACCTCTATATGGTATCACTCTTGCTCCAAATAAAAGCTTTCCACTAGAGTGGGTTTTACCATTATCATGATCAAAAAATACCCCTGGGCTTCGGTGCATCTGACTTACTACAACTCGCTCTGTGCCGTTGGTAATAAATGTACCTTTTTGTGTCATCAATGGAAGATCACAAAGATATATTTCTTGTTCTTTTATATCCTTTACGGTCCTCGACTCGGTTTCTTCATCAATATCAAAAACTATAAGTCTTAGTTTCACATTTAAAGGTGCAGCATAAGTCTTATCTCTTTGACGACATTCATCTACGTCAAACTTTGGATCCTGCAGGTCATATTCAATATATTCAATTCTTGCAGAACCAGAAAAATCTTCCAGAGGGAAAACACTTTTGAAAACTTTCTGAAGCCCTCGATCCGGTCTTTCAGAGGGATGTGTTTCTTCTAATAGAAACTCTTCATAAGATTTTTTTTGTATTTCAATTAAATTAGGGAATTTTGAAACTTCTTTAAGCTTTCCAAAGTTTTTGCGAACTCTTTTTCTTTCAGTAAATGATAATGTATTGACCACTAATGTATACTCACCCATTGATAATAGCTTGCTTCAAAAGCTATTAACTAAAATATTTTTTTACGTTATTTAAGTTCTACAGTTGCACCTGCAGCTTCGAGTTTTTCCTTGAAACCATTTGCCTCGTCTTTAGATACCCCTGACTTTAATTCTTTTGGTGCACCTTCTACTAAATCCTTTGCTTCTTTTAAACCTAAGCCAGTAATTGTTCTGACTTCTTTAATTACGTTAATTTTTTTATCTCCAGCAGTTGCTAAGACTATTGTATATTCATCTTTTTCTTCTTCTGCAGCATCTCCTGCAGGTGCAGCGCCAGCAGCTGCAACAGCTACAGGTGCGGCAGCAGAAACTCCCCACTTTTCTTCTAATAATTTTGACAGCTCTGCAGCTTCTATAACTGTTAGATCTGAAAGTTGATCAACTATTTGTTGGAGGTCAGCCATGTATATTCCCTTTCTTAACTTAATTAAAATCTTATTTTGAACTGTATGCTTTAACTACTCTTGCTAGATCACCTGACGGTGCAGTTAATAGAGATACTATTTTCTGCGCAGGTGTACTGATCAAGCCTATTAATTTTGCCCTTATTTCCTCGAGAGTTGGCAATTTAGATAAAATTTCAATTTTTTCAACACTTAAAATCTCATTATCCATTATTCCACCCAAGACAACTAAGTTGTTGTTATTCTTAGAGAATTCTACTAGTAGTTTTGTAAGTGAAACCGGGTCATTAGAATAAGCTATCGCTGTTGGGCCATTGAAGAAGTCAGATAGATCAACTTTATTTGTGTCTTTTAATGCTAATCTTGCCAATCTATTATTTGTAACTTTAATATTGCAGCCATTATTGAACGATTGAACACGTAAATCTGTCATCTCATTCATTGACATGCCCCTGTAATGGAATACAAGAACAAGACTGTTTTCATCTACAATAGTTTTAATATTTTTAATAAAAATTTCTTTCTGATCCCTATTCATAATTTATCCGTTAAGCGTATTTATATTAATATTAATACCAGGCCCCATGGTTGGACTTATGTAAATTTTTTTTACAAAATCTCCCTTTATACCACTAGGTCGATCCTTTGAAATTTTCTCCACAAAAAACAGTATATTTTTGGATATATCTTCCTTATCAAAACTTGATTTTGCTATGCCCGCTTGCACTATAGTTTCATTATTTTTATATTCAATCTCACCTGCTTTAGCATCATCTATTGCTTGTTTAATATCATTTGTTACTGTACCTAATTTAGGATTTGGCATTAAATTTCTTGGGCCAAGTACTTTTCCTAGTTTTCCAACTTTTGACATCATGTCCGGAGAAGCTATACACCTGTCAAAATCAGTAAAGCCTTCTTCAACTTTTTGAACTAGTTCGTCAGATCCTACGATATCAGCGCCTGCGTCCTTTGCTTCTTGCTGCTTGTCCTCAGGAACGAACACACAAACCTTAACTTGTTTCCCTAAACTCTTAGGCAACTGTATTTTACCTCGAACATTTTGCTCTCCATTTTTAGGATCAATATTTAAATTCATACATATATCAATTGTTTCATCAAACTTAGTTGTTGACGTTTTTAGGGCTATTTCAACTGCATCAGCTAAATCGTATGACTTCCTTAGGTCATTTTCACTCAAAATATTTTTCATTCTTTTACTCATTAATTTGTTACCTCAATACCCATTGATTTTGCAGAACCGACAATTACTTTTACACCCTGCTCTACTGTATTGGCATTTAGATCTTTTAACTTTTTTTCTGCTATATCTTTGCATTGAGACATCGAAATTGTTGCAATCATGTCTCTTCCTGGCTCTTTAGATCCCTTTTTAATTTTTAATGCTTCTTTTATAAAAAATGATGCAGGAGGTAACTTAATTTCAATATTAAAGCTTTTATCGGTATTGTAAGTGACAACCACAGGCAACATGACACCTGGTTGCTCGCCTTTACTTTTCTCATTAAAGACTTTACAGAAATCCATAATGTTAATACCTCTTTGTCCAAGAGCAGGACCCACCGGGGGTGACGGATTCGCTTGTCCCGCTGGAACTTGTAGTTTTAATTTTCCTTCAACTTCTTTTGCCATTTTATGCCTTTTCTACCTGTGTATATTCAAGTTCAACAGGCGTTGATCTTCCAAATATTGAAACAGAAACTTTTACTCTAGATCTTTCTTCATCAATTTCTTCAACTAATCCATTAAATGAGGCAAACGGTCCGTCACTTACTCTAACTTGCTCACCAACCTCAAATGTAATAGATGGTTTTGGACTAGTTACACCTTCTTCAATGTCTTGTAAAATTTTATTTATTTCGGTTTCAGGAACTGCAGTAGGCTTACCCTGGGTATGACCTAAAAAACCACTAACTTTTGGCAATGCCTTAACCATATGATATGTCTCGTCTGTCATTTCCATTTTCGTTAGAACATAGCCAGGAAAAAACTTTCTTTCGGCATTTTTTTTCCTGCCTTTTTTTACTTCGACAACCTCTTCTGTAGGTACAATAATTTCACTAAATGAAGCCTCTATATTTTTTGTTCTAGCTTTGTCCAGAATTGCTGAGGCTACTTTTTTTTCAAAACCTGAATAAGCGTGAACTATATACCATTTGTGTGACATTTAAACTGCCAGTCCAATTAGCTTATCAAGACCAAAACTAAAAATTTGATCAATTATCAAAAAAAATACTGCTGCAAATGCAGTAATAATTACAACCATTACGGATCCTGTTAGAGTTTCTCTGGAAGAAGGCCATGTTACTTTGCCTCCTTCTCGTCTAACTTCTTGTATAAACTTTAATGGCTTCATAATTTTTATCTTTATTGGCAGGAGCGAAGGGACTCGAACCCCCAACCCCCGGTTTTGGAGACCGGTGCTCTACCAGTTGAGCTACACTCCTCCAGTTATGAGATAATTTCCGTTACAACTCCGGAACCAACCGTACGACCACCTTCTCTGATCGCAAATCGGACTCCTTTATCCATTGCAATTGGCGCTATCATCTCAACTTCCATTGAAATGTTATCACCAGGCATAACCATCTCTGTTCCATCCGGAAGCTTACATACACCAGTTACGTCTGTTATTCTAAAATAAAACTGAGGTCTGTAATTTGTAAAGAAAGGGGTATGTCTTCCACCCTCTTCTTTTTTAAGAACATAAGCTTCACATTTAAATTTTGTATGAGGAGTAATAGTTCCAGGATGAGCAAGCACTTGACCTCTCTCAACTTGGTCTCTCTCAACACCTCTTAAAAGCGCACCAATATTATCTCCAGCCTCCCCTGTATCAAGAAGCTTCCTGAACATCTCTACACCTGTACAAGTAGTTTTTTGAGTATCTTTAATTCCTACTATCTCAAGTTCTTCCCCAACTTTAACAATTCCACTTTCAACTCTACCAGTGCAAACTGTACCTCTTCCGGAAATTGAGAATACATCCTCAATTGGCATAAGGAATGGCTTATCCTTATCTCTTTCTGGTTGAGGAATAAATTCATCAACAGCCTTCATTAATTCTATGATTGAATTTTTTCCAGTTTCATCGTCTCTACCTTCAACTGCAGCTAATGCTGAACCTTTAACAATTGGTGTTGTATCACCTGGAAACTCATATTCATTTAGGATATCTCTAATTTCAACTTCTACAAGCTCAAGTAATTCAGCGTCATCCACTTGGTCAACTTTATTTAAGTAAACTACAATAGCAGGAACACCAACTTGACGCGCTAGCAAAATGTGCTCTCGTGTTTGAGGCATAGGACCATCAGCTGCATTAACAACTAAAATAGCACCATCCATTTGAGCAGCACCAGTAATCATGTTCTTGACATAGTCAGCATGCCCTGGGCAGTCTACGTGAGCATAGTGCCTTGCATCAGTTGTATATTCAACGTGTGCTGTAGAAATTGTAATTCCGCGCTCTTTTTCCTCTGGGGCTTTATCGATTGAATCATAAGCAGTGAATTCTGCTCCACCAGTTTCAGATAATACCTTTGTAATTGCAGCCGTCAAAGTAGTTTTACCATGATCCACATGACCGATAGTTCCAACATTACAATGCGGTTTACTACGATCGAATTTTTCTTTAGCCATTTTTTTGTCCTCTCAGTTTTAAACAACTTTAATTTTGGAGCGGGTGAAGGGAATCGAACCCTCGTAATCAGCTTGGAAGGCTGGAGCTTTACCACTAAGCTACACCCGCTATTTCCTTCAAGCTACCATAAGGTACCTTTACGTGGTGGAGGGGGTTGGATTCGAACCAACGTAAGCATAGCTAACGGGTTTACAGCCCGTCCCCTTTAACCACTCGGGCACCCCTCCCGAGATAGTTTGAACAAACATCTCAAGATAAGTTTCCCTAGACACAGTCTAATGAACCTTAAGGGGTGACTTATATGTAAAAAAAGAAGGTAAATCAATAAATATTAATATTTTTGAGCCTAAATAAATTAAAAATGATAAATTTAAAGACGTATGAAGAATAGGTATAAAAAACTCCCTAAAAAAAGGCAAAATTCAGGCTACTGGATCTATGGTCATCATGCAGTTGTTGGCGCGTTAACAAATGAAAATAGGATAAAATATGAGTTAAACATAACCTTGGAGGCAGAAAAAAAGCTGATTCAAGAAGTTGATATTAAAAAATTGACATTAATAAAGCGAAAAAAAACAAGAGAGGAAATAGATAATTTGTTAGGCGGCATATCGAATCATCAGGGTATTTGTCTCAGGGTGGAAAGACTAAATATTCCAGAACTAAAAGAATTTCTAACTGACTGCAATAAAAACAACTCAATTATTGTTTTACTGGATCAATTAGAAGACTCACAAAATGTGGGTGCAATTTTTCGATCTGCGCTAGCATTCAAAATTGACGGTATAATACTTACTCGTGATAACTCTGTAAGCGAAAATTCCTTTCTTACAAAGGCAGCATCTAGCAGTATCGATAAAGTTCCCTTCACAAAAATAAAAAATATAAGTTCATGTATTAAATTCTTAAAAGAATCTGGTTATTGGATTTATGGATTAGAAATGAAGGATGGAAAATCTCTAAAAGAAATGAAGTTTCCAAAAAAAGTGGTGATCATTCTGGGGTCAGAAAGTAAAGGTCTAAGAAAGATTACAAGGTCATTATGTGACGAAGTAATAAAAATAGAAATAAACAACGAATTAGAAAGTTTAAATGTTTCTAATACTGCTGCAATTGCATTTTATTGTATTTCTAACTCAATTCTAGAGTGCTAGAGAAATCATCGATAATACCAGAATAAAAAACACTACAAGATAAGCGAGGGCTATTTGTCCACCAATAAATTCTAAAAATTTTTTCATATATATTGCATTGTATAAATAATTATAGACAAATAAAGCTTATAATTTTAAAACATTTAATCAGTAAATAGCCCCTATAGCTCAATTGGTAGAGCAATTGATTTGTAATCAATAGGTTCGCGGTTCAAGTCCGTGTGGGGGCACCACTTAATTATAAAAACTGCTTCTCATTAATTAATCATTAAGCTCGACTGCGATTGTACCCATCATTCCACCTGTTGTGGTCATGCCTACAACTTTAGCAGCCGCTGCTCTAATTTCATCGATGTTAGCTTTCATTTGTTCTTCGCTACTCCAAATAGTCATCGTTCTAAGTGTTTTTTCGCCCGTGACTGTTGCGCGCATATTAGTTGCTCCATGCTTTTTCATCTCAGGCCAAAAACCTTTCATATTTTCAACGGCATTTTCAACATTTCCGTCAAATTCCCAATCGGTAAAAGATACAAACATTTATTACTCCATTTTTTTTGATAATTATTAAATATTATACCGAGCAATTGACTTGTAATCAATAGGTTCGCGGTTCAAGACTGTGTATTGTATCATAAATTTAATTTCAAAATCTACAGCTTACTCAAATATATAAGTATTAATAGAGATAAAGATAAATAACTGCCAAATGGTGCTTTAAGGTCGACAAGTTTAATTTTTTTAAAAGATAATTTACTGCTTATAAATATATGAATAATTGCAAAAATAGATGCAATAACCATTAATATTGGCAAAACAGAAAAGCCAGTCCATAAGGAAATTATTCCTATTAGTTTTACATCCCCAAACCCTAAGCCTTCAGTTTTACGTATAATCAAAAAAAATTTGCCAATAGACCAAAGAATTAGCATCGAAAAAATTGAGCACAGAACTGCGCTTACAAACGAAACATTAAACGGATTTAATTGATAATAAAATAAGCTAGTTATTGTTAAAAGTAAAAATAAAATAAGTAATATATCATGAATTAGAAAATAATAATAATCTATAAAAAATATAATAATTAAAATAACTGATAAAATAGAAATTAATACTAGATCATTATATTCAAAACAATACCAATTGATTAAAAAAATAACTGCTGTCGAACCCTCAATAACAGGATAGAAAATTGGAATAGATGAATTGCAGCATTTTGTTTTAGCTTTTAACCATAAGTATGAAAATAATGGAATGTTGTAATACCAAGATATTGTTTTCTTGCAGTGAGGGCAGTAAGACCTAGTCGTTAATAATGATTTATTATTTCCAAGTCTAAATACTGTACTAGCAACAAAACTTCCAAACATAAAACCAATTAATATTGAAATAGAAGTTAACACAAGATCATCAAATATGAATTAATCATCAGATACAATCAAAATCTTTGTAATACGTAGATAAAATAATTAATTTTATATTCCTGATTATTGACGCTAATACATTACCGTGTGATAATTAATCAAACAATTATAGATAATATTTTAACGTTCAATTCTTTCTTATGGAAATCAATATTAATAATTTATTTAAGTATTTGAGTTATATTCTAATACCTCTTTCAGCAATCTATTTATATGCTTCAATAATTGAAAATAAAATTGAAAATACTATTCTTTATGACTACTCTTCTCCGGATATAGAAAATTTTAACTTAATAATAAATGATAATTTTTTGTCTCTAATTGATGATACAAAGAATTTAAGTTTAATCCAAAATGCTGATATTTTTTTTGAAAATTTAGGCTTGAAAGTTGTTGGAATCATATCGGTCAATGATGAGTCAAATGAAGGTTTTGTAATGCTTGAATCTAAAAAAGATAAAAATAATACAAGTCTATTTCGTCCAGGCGATTTAATTTTAGAAAATGTTTTTTTGCACAAAATTAGTAAGAATAATATTCAGCTAAGGTATAATAATGAACTTTATCAGCTGTCCTTAAGTGACAACAGTGATATCACACAAGCAACAGGCGTGATTGTTCTTGATGTTTCCTTAATTGAAGTTCTCCCTTACTTAAAAGCTGAACAAGGGACTATAAATAATATTAATGGGGTCTTTATTAATGACCTGGTTGACGGCAAAGTATTAGAAAAATTACACTTAGAAAAAAATGACTTTTTATTTAACTTAAGTGGGTACAATGTCTTTAATTTAGCAACTCTTAATGACGCTTATATCAAGTTACAAGGCAAGAAAGATATAGTAGCATCACTTTTTCGTAAGGGTAAATTGCAAAAATTTGTAGTTAGAAGATTAGAGGAATAATGAAAAAGATTTTTGCTATATTAATGATCGTGATGTCACTATCACTTCCGGTAAATGCTATTACTTTTAATTTCAAGGACGCCAACCTTTTAGATGTAATTGAAGGATTTGCTCTCCTTGTTGGGAAAACATTTATTGTAGACCCAAGAGTAGTGGGTAAAGTAAATGTAATTTCAACAGAAGAAATTGATATTAGAGAAGCTGAGTCAATGCTTCATTCAATTTTAAAAGTATATGGATTTGTAATGCAGGAAGAGGATAACATAATAAAAATAGTACCTGATCAATTAATGCGCGAGGGGTCATTACTGTTAGAAACAAATTCTAAATCCCCAAATGACCAAATAGTTACTCAATTATTCAGATTAAAAAATATTCCTGTTGTAGATTTCATTTCATCGGTGCAACCTTTGTTGCCATCCGAGTCTAGTTTGCTGCCTTTAGTTAAAAATAATTCCCTTATTATTACATCTAACTCCTTTAATGTTAATAAGATTAATAGAATTATTAAGAAAATCGATGAACCTAGACTTACTGATACAAATATTATTGAGATAGAAAATCTTAATGCAATAGACGTTGCAAACGTACTAGATCGTTTTTTTGCTGACGAAAAAAAAGAAATAGGAATGAATTACTCAGTACCTATATTTATGGTTGATAAGAATACTAATTCATTAATTATCAAATCGCACAAAAGTGATACTCAACAAATTAAGTCACTCATTGAAAATCTTGAAAACAAAAATCGTATCACTGATGAAACACAAGTAATTTACTTAAAACACGCTCAGTCAGATTATTTGGCTGAAACATTAAGATCTCTGATGGGGCAAGCGACTGAAACAAGTAATACTAAGGAAACAAAAATTCAGGCAGATAAAAACTTAAACGCTTTGATTATTAAAGGAGATCTTGGAACACAAAAAATGTTAAGAAATATTATTAATAAATTAGATATTCCCAGAAAGCAAGTTCTTGTAGAAGCAGTTGTTGCAGACATTTCTGATGGTGATGCACTTGCTTTAGGACTATCGAGTTTGACAGGAACTCTGAGTGGTGATTTAAGTACTACTATTCAATTAGGTTCAACAAACTTGCTTCAATTCACAGAAAATACTGTGAGTGATATTGTAGGTATAGTTGATTTACTGGCAACAAATACAACCTCAGACATTCTTTCGACGCCAAGCCTAATCACTATAGATAACGAGGAAGCAGAGATAATTGTTGGAAGAAATGTTCCATTTAAAACAGGCCAATTTAATGATTCTAATAATACAGCATTTCAAACACTAGAAAGACAAGACGTTGGGGTGACTTTAAGAATAAAACCTCAAATTAGTGATAAAGAAAGAATTAGACTAAATATACTGCAAGAAGTTTCAAGTATTGATCCAACAGTTACGTCATCAAATGACACTGTAACAAGTAAAAAATCGATTAAAACGAATGTTGTTGTAAATAATAAAGAGTTAATAGTAATTGGAGGCTTAATCGATGAGAAAATGGTTGAGCAAGAAAATAGAGTTCCGATACTGGGTAATATTCCAATTTTAGGCGGAATTTTTAGAAACACCTCACAGGTTATGGAAAAAAGAAACCTCATTATATTTATAAAAACAACGATTGTGGAAACACCCCTAACAGACGATATAAATGATTTTACTAATAGTAAATATTCTCAAATACAGGGGCTATTAAATGAAGATGAGAAAAGATTTACAATCATACCCAATATTTCTGATATAAATATTGAAGAACATATTCAATTAACAGACTAGATAGTGAACAATTTTTATAAAGATTATAATTTTTCAAAAGAGAACAAGCTTATTGTTGATGATGATAATGAATCTACATTAAAAATATTTGCAGATAAAAATGCTAACTTAGAAACACTAGAAAAAATATCATATAATTTTAAAAAACCTTATGAAATTAAGTGGTATGATACTGATAAGTTTAATCTTATTCTTGAAGAAAAATATATTAATAATAATGAGAGGTCCGCAATTAGGGAGGTTGAGAATGAGATAAAAATTTCTGAAGTAATAAAAGAGATAGAGGGTACAGAGGATATATTAGATACACAAGATGACGCACCAATTATAAAATTATTTAATTTGATACTTAAAGAAGCCATAACTAAAAGAGCATCGGATATCCACCTTCAAATCTTTGAAAATGAACTTCATATAAAAATGAGAATTCATGGTTCTTTTAAAAATGTGTTTTCTTTACAAGCTGGAATTGCATCAAGATTATTCACAAGAATTAAAATTATAAGTGGATTAGACATTACTGAAAAAAGAAAGCCTCAAGATGGAAGAGTTACAATTAATCTTGGTAAAAGACCAATTGATCTAAGAATTTCAACACTTCCATCTTACGATAGTGAACGAATAGTTCTTAGACTCCTTGACCAAAAAAGTCAGAAATTAGAATTAAATAATCTTGGCATGTTAGACAGACAAGTAACCGAATTTGAAAATTTTTTAGATAATAGAAATGGCATTATCATTGTTACAGGTCCTACTGGATCAGGAAAAACAACAACACTTTATGCAGCAATTGAAAAAATAAAGAAAAAAAATATAAATATAATGACTATTGAGGATCCAATTGAGTACAAAATAGACGGTATAAGTCAAACTCAAGTAAATAACAAAATTGATTTATCATTTGCAAATGGATTACGATCAATTCTTAGGCAAGACCCAGATGTAATATTGGTAGGAGAAATAAGAGATGAAGAAACTGCAGATATTGCTGTAAGAGCGAGCCTAACCGGACATCTTGTACTAACAACTCTTCATACCAATTCACCTCTTGGATCATTTGACAGGCTTAGTGAATTGGGTATCGATCAAAAAATGCTGACATCTAGTGTTATCTGTGTCGTTGGTCAGACACTTGAAAAGAATTATGAGGGTGATGAGAGATCGGGTATTTTTGAAATCATTGATATGAATGAAAAGCTTAAAATTGCAGTGAGTGAGAGTACTGAGGAAAATTACTTAAAAAAATATCTTTCAACAAACCATACTTCAATTAATGAAGCGATTAAAATAAAAAAAGAAAATAAAGAAATTAGATAAATTAGATGAGAAAATATTTCTTTAATGCAATGGATTCTTCTGGGAGTATTATTGAAGATGTTATTGAAGCAAATAATATTGATGATGCAAAAAAGATTGTTCAAAAACAAAAGCTTGTTATCTTAAAAATAAATGAAAAAAAACAATTAAGCTTTCTCTTTAAACCAAATAAACTACTGTCTTTAAAACAAACTTCACAGTTCTTTACAAATTTTTCAATCATGATTTCAACTGGCTTAACTGTAAGTGACGCAATAGAAAGTCTTATAAGTACAGAAACGGATAAGAAAATATCTAGAATGCTGAACAACATAGCTCAAAATTTAAGACGAGGTGAGTCTTTGGCCTATTCAATAAAAATCTCTAAACCATCAATAAAAAGTGAACTCATTGAAATGATCGAGTCCGCAGAACTTAATGGAAAGTTGCCCAAAGTATTAAAAGATATGAATTTACTTTTAGATATGAAAACTAAGATACAGCAAAGAATTACAAACGCTTTGATCTACCCTTTCTTTTTATTTATTATTACATTGATAGTTGTTAATATAATACTTACTCAGGTAATTCCTCAATTTGCTCTAACGTTTCAAAATGCAGGTGCAGATTTACCGCGTATTACGCAATTTTTATTTAATTTGTCCCATTTCGTTACTAATTTTGGAATTGAGGCCGCAGTTATTTTAGGAACCACCATTATTGGAATATTTTACTTGCTTAAAAACGATACTGTTAAAAGTTATATATCAGACTTATTTATTAAAACGCCTTACTTAAATCAGTTTATAATAAATACAAATTACAATCTTTTTTGTAGGCAAATGAGTATTAATTTATTGTCAGGTTTACAAATTGACAATGCATTGAACTTATCAATCAACGCTCTACCAAGTATATCAATAAAGAAAATTCTAAAACATATTCCTGAGGAAATTAGAAAAGGTAGTAATTTATCAAAAGAATTAAAACAAGCTGGAATCTTTCCAGCCTACTCTCTCACAATGATAGCGGCAGGTGAAGAGACTGGGCAGCTGGTTGATATTTTTGATCGACTTTCCTCTCAACTCAATACACAGGTAGATAACAGCATTGAAAGATTAAGTAAATTGATTGAACCCACGATTATCATAATTATTGGTATCATAGTATCAATTATCGCATTTGGAATATTATCTCCTATTTTGTCTATGAATGAAATCGTATGATAAAAAAAAATAAATTAAATAGTGGATTTACTCTTATTGAAATAATGGTTGTATTGATCATAATAGCTATAATGGCATCTTTTATTGTCCCATCAGTGATAAGTCGACCTGACGAAGCAAGGACAACTAAGGTAAAAAATGATATAATGGCTTTGGAAGGAGCGTTGGACTTATTTAAACTCGATAATGGAAGATATCCAACGAATTCGGAAGGTCTATCAATTCTTGCTGAGGGAGATTTAAATACATATTTAAAAAGACTTCCTCTTGATCCATGGGGAAGTCCCTATCAATTTAGTAATCCTGGAAAAAATAGAAATATAGATATTTTTTCACTTGGTGCAGATCAACAAATTGGAGGGGATGGCATGAATAGGGATATCGGCAATTGGAACTTAAACGACTAAAAAGTGATTTTCATCGAGGTTTCACCTTAATTGAAATTCTTGTTGTATTAATCATCATTGGTATTGCATCGACCTTTGTCATAAGTAGTTTTAATAACTCATTTTTAAATAGCAAAAATAATGTTCTAAATTCATTTATTAGTTTTATTAATTACCATGTTGACCACTCGATTATCTCAGGGGATACAGTTTATTTAGAATTCCAGAATAAAAATATAGTTGCAAAAATAAATGGCCAAAAGACAA
This sequence comes from uncultured Pelagibacteraceae bacterium, assembly GCA_902580665.1. Lineage (GTDB taxonomy): Bacteria > Pseudomonadota > Alphaproteobacteria > Pelagibacterales > AG-422-B15 > CACNXQ01. Next base: position 47,787 of record CACHLP010000005.1, read on the forward strand.
AAACATATAGTCACAATGACTTAAATTTTGAAAAACCAAAATTTAAAGATCAGATAATTATAAATCAAAACTCATTATATAATACAATTACGCTAGATTTTGTTTACAATAATCAAATCTACGAGGGTATTATATCATTCAATGGAATAGATTATGAAGAAAAAAAGTAGTTCAGGATTCTCGATGATTGAATCGATAGTTGCTATGGTTATTGTTTCAATTGTAATGGGTTCAGTATTTTACTTAGTGCAGTCTCAATCATCTACCTTATTTTATAATAAAAAGTTTTTAAATAATTTTCATATTTCCTCAAATGCTTATGCAGAGTTATATATAAAGCATCGCATTAGTAAGCAAAGTGAATATCAAGGAGAAAGCACTAATGGTTCACAAAATATTAGTTGGCTGGCAAGCTTTAAGCCAACATTAGTTGACAACATTAATAGATTTATTCTTGTTCTCGATAGCGAGAAGGATAATTTCAGCGTTAAATCTGATTTTTATTTCTATGGTGAAATTGAATAAGATCAGTAAAGGTTTTACTTTAATTGAGGTGCTAGTCAGCACATTAATTGTAGGTCTCATATTTAGTATCATATTTTATTCCGTTAGTGCGCTGAATTTGAATCTATCAATTACAAAAACGCACAATGATCATCAACACGCGGTTTTGAAGTCCTTATCAATAATCGAACAAGACTTATCTTCAATTTTTTATAGACCTATCAGAGATGAGTTAGGTGAATATGAAGCAGCACTGCTACTTAAAAATATAGATCATGCAGAAATTTTATTCACCAGATCTCTGTATGATGACATTCAAGAAAACACAAGATTAGTTAGAATTGCCTATATATTTAATGATGGCAAATATGAAAGACGTTTATGGAATGTTATTGACCGAGTTCAAGGAAGCACATATCAGAAGCATTACTTTGATAGGCAAATAATAAATATTACAATTTTAGCGGCAGACGACCTGGGAAAGTGGAATGAGTTTTGGCCTACAGGGTCAAATATAATCTCAAAAAATGAAAGCAGTGAGAATGAAAATAGAAATATTACAAGAGATGATATAAAGCGATATCAATTATTAGCTTCATTATCTTCTAAAAATAAAACAAGTTTACCTATGGCTTTTAAGGTAATCATTAAACATGAACAATTAGGACTATTTGAGCGTGTCATTTTATTATAAGAATAATCAGACAGGTTCAGCTATCTTCTCTGTTTTAATTTTACTCGCTGTTGTTTCAAGTCTTGTATCTTTAATTGTAAATTCAAATCAAGAAAATAAA
>CACHLP010000006.1 GCA_902580665.1 uncultured Pelagibacteraceae bacterium
CCATGGCTCCCATAAAAGAGATCCATTAAAGGTACTCACATTTATATCTTTATCATTGAAATATTTTTTTATTTTTTTGTCTCTACGAATTCTCCAGGGCTCATAGCAACGGTTCCAAAATATATTTATGATTTTATATTCTTTATTAATTTCATCTAAAATTTCTAATGGACTACCTTTAAAAAAACATAGTTTATTCTTTAACGACTTATTTAACTGAGTCAACGAGTTATGAAGCCACCACTTACTCGCAGAACCATTTGTATGATCTTTTGAATTTACATTATCAAATATAAAAATAGGTAAGGTCTTGCCATCCTCTAGCGCTTTTGATAGTGCAGGATTGTCAGCTAGTCGTAGGTCCTGCCTGAACCACATAATATTTATATTATTTTTCGATGCCATATTTTATATATAGCCTAATTATAGTAAGTTTCCATGGATTAGGCCCAACTGCCTATAAAGTTAGAGAGAGTATTCAAAATTCTGAGTTGTTGGATTGTGTCCCAAGAGTTTTGCACCATTTCTAATGTGATAATGAGTGGCCATAGGTGTCAAAGGTGAAAGAGTAACAATTCTTTTAAAGCCCATTTCTTTACCAAATTTTAAAGCTTCTTCCATAATTTTTTTACCTGCACCTTTTTTTCTAGACCAGACAGTATAAGCAATAATTGTATCGGCATTTTGCTCATAAACTGCTAGTCGGCTCATTAAGTCTAATTCTCTTACTGAGTGAGGAACATCTTTCGTAAAGGCTAAACACATGATTCCTTCTATTTGCTTATTATGCTCCAAACCGTATATTTTTCTATCATGAGAGGTTCTCCATGAAAGATCTAACTCAGGTCTTACAGGGTCTTCAGACACATCTATTGCATCTAACTCAATAAATTTTGATGTTTTAATCCAACTAAAATCGGTAAAATTTAATTTAAATATCGATTTAAAAAAATAAATTATTTTATAAAGTAGTGTTTTCATTTTTATTATTATTCTTTAATCTGATCAAATTTTTAATTTAAACAAGTTTTCCTAAGATATCATTTTCTTCTCATTAAAAGAAATAATATTAGCACTACAGTAAATGGCAGTATTAACAGAAAAGTGAACAAACCTAACCAGTACGTAATCTTTTCTATAAAAGAGGCTTTTTGTATAATTGTTTGTTTAGGATTAAAATAATCAGCGGAATAAAGGTGTGGATAGTTAGCAAATTTAATATGCATATTTGAAATCCACTTTCTTAGATAACCAAGTTCTCTATTTTCTTGGAGAGTTTTAATTAGAGGAAAGTATGGAATACTGCAATGACATTGAATTACACCAAATAATTGATAATCAATAGTATTAGGGGAATCCCCACCAAAAAAATTAGTGCCTTGGTTTAATAGTTTGTCATTCCAATATGAATATTGATCAAAAAATTTTTCATTAATTGTAAATTTTCTAATTTTTATTTTTATAATATTTAAAAGTATAAAAAAATAAATTGATGTAAGAGGTCTTAACGCGTGGTTATATAAGTTAAATAGTTTATTATTGTGAAATCCTTTACAAAGACTAAAAGCATAAAAAAACGTCAAAGGATTATCAACCCTATGCTGCACACCTTGCCATGTTTTAAATATTAATTTTTTTTCTGAACTTGACAAAGAGTCATTTCCTAGTTTTTGCAGAATTTCTGCTGAGTCCAATTTCCATGTATAGGAATCATCTCGTATTGCAGGCATCATAACACCACTTTTAAATAGTAAATTCAACGTGGGAATAGTTCTTAAATTATAATTTATATTTTTATCATATAAGCAAAGAAGAACAGATTGAACCCAAGGTGAATGATCATTTCCGTATAGATCTATAATTTGAGAATTTCTATAGGATTTATTACTCATAATTAATAACTACTATTCCCACTCAATAGCGCCAGTTTGTAGAAGCCATGGATAACAATGCTTACAGCGGCTGTTTTTAAAGTGTGTAAGTTTTGTGTAAGTTTTCATTTATGTAATAGGTATATTTTAGAATTATACATATTATTTTTATTCTGACTCCATTTTACATTAAATGACTAAAGATGTTTATGAAATTATTTTATTCTTTTCATTATCAACAATAACAGGGCTTTCATAGTATTCAATTTCCGGTTTAGAGAATCGTTCTGTTATCCACTTAATTCTATCTTCAGTAAACCATCTTTTAGCATTCTCTATAGTTGAAAAAGTATATACTCCTCCAGCAAAACCATTTTCAGTATCCGCTATATAGTTTTTTCTTAAAAGACCTTCTACATCAACATATAATGCTGAAGTTTCAATAAATTTCTCTTTAAGAGTTTTTAAATTAAGTTCATCAGATATTTTAAATTTAACAAGTACTGTAATCATTACTTTCTCCTTATATTAAAAAATTAGATATTTTATTTTAATATGTATTTTTCTTATTCCCACTCAATAGTGCCAGGAGGCTTAGAAGTTGTATCGTAAACTACTCGATTAATTCCTTTAACCTCATTAATAATACGAGTTGATACTATGCTTAAAAATTGAGCACTAAAAGGATAGAAATCAGCTGTCATGCCGTCTACTGAAGTCACGGCTCTCAATCCACAAACAAACTCATATGATCTTTGGTCACCCATTACGCCAACAGTTCTAACGGGTAATAAAACAGTAAAAGCCTGCCAAATTTCATTATATAAATTAGCTGCTTTTATCTCATCAATATAAATTTTATCTGCCTGCTGTAAAATTTGTACTTTCTCTTTTGTAACATCACCCAACACTCTAATACCCATTCCGGGTCCCGGAAATGGATGTCTTTGTATAAATTCTTTTGGCAATTTTAGTTCTTGGCCGAGACTGCGCACTTCATCTTTAAATAATTCTTGTAAAGGCTCAACTAGTTCAAGTTGCATTTCTTTGGGTAAGCCTCCAACATTGTGATGAGACTTAATGACTGAAGTCGGCCCCCCGTGAAAACTTTTACTTTCTATTATATCTGGGTAGATAGTGCCTTGAGCTAAAAATTTTGCCTTAGATATTTTTTTTGACTCAGTATTAAATATTTTAATAAATAGATTACCAATAATTTTACGTTTCTTTTCAGGATCTGAAATTCCTCTGAGAGAATTAAAGAATTTATTCTTAGCATTAACTGTAATAAGCCTTGATTTAAAATGCTTCTTGAATAGATTTTGAACTTCCTTTGTTTCGTTTAGCCTCATTAACCCAGTGTCCACATAAATACATGTTAATTGTTTATCAATTGCTTTAGAAATTATTGCTGCAGTCACCATGCTATCTACACCTCCAGAAAGCCCACAAATAACTTGGTTTTTTTGAACTTTAATTTTTATTTTAGCAACTTGCGTTTTGAGATAGTTTTGCATACTCCATGTTGGCTTTGATTTACAAATATTGACTATAAAGTTCTTGATTATTATTTCACCTTGATGTGTATGAATCACTTCAGGATGGAATTGGAGACCATAAATTTTTAGTTTTTTATTTTCTATACCAGCAAATTTAGAATTTTTACTTTTTGCAATAGTTTTAAAATCATTAGGTAATTTAATCGCCTTATCACCATGACTCATCCAAACGTAATGTTGATTATTTAATAATTTAACATTTTGAAAGAGCTTGCTTTTATTTGTGTGTGTAATTAATGTTTTACCAAATTCACGTATATTAGATATTTCAACCTTACCTCCAAGTTGATGTACTATAAGTTGCATACCATAACAGATTCCTAGAATCGGAATATTTAAGGAGAAGATTTTCTGATTAATTTTAGGCGTGCGTGACTTATGAACACTTGCTGGGCCACCTGAGAATATAATTCCAGTTGGTTTAATATCCTTAATTTTATTTAAAAGGTTCTTGTTGCTTACAATCTCACAGTAAACAGAGTTCTCTCGAACCCTTCTAGCAATTAATTGGGTTACCTGAGAGCCGAAGTCAACAATATAAATCATACTACTCAGACAGTATCTTTAAATTGTTAATTTCTTCACAATCATTATCACAAAGGATTTCTAAATTTGAAATAAATTCAGCATAATCTTCTATATTACCTAAGTTATATGCAGTCTTTCCTAAAAGAAAGTTAAGCTCTAAATTGTGCGGTATTAATGTAAACGCAATATTATAATATTTATTGGCAGTGATTAAATCGTCAATCTTTTCATAAGATTTCCCAAGTAAAAGAAATGACTCAGATGATTTAGGGTTGAATACAATTTCCTTTTCTAGATATTTAATGGCTATTTCGTAACTAGTGTTATTGAAATTCTTCAGAGCATTATCATAAAAATTTGACGCTGACCAAGAATGAGATGAGTATAAAGAAAGAATTAAAATTATAAAATATTTCATCTACTTAAATGTTTGTTGGATAATTCGGTGACTCACGAGTGATGTCAACATCATGCACATGACTCTCTTTAAATCCTGCTCCTGTAATTTCAATAAACTGAACATTCTTCTTAAATTGGATTATATCTTTAGAACCTGTGTAGCCCATTGAAGCTTTGAGTCCTCCAACGAGTTGATATATTATTGGTGATATTGGACCTTTGTATGGAACTCTTCCTTCAATTCCTTCAGGTACATGTTTATTACTTTCTGTAATTTCTTCTTGAAAATATCTATCTGCAGACCCTCGTGCCATTGCGCCCAAAGAACCCATTCCACGATATGATTTATAACTTCTACCTTTAAATAAGTAAACTTCTCCTGGTGACTCGTCAGTTCCTGCAAACAATGACCCTATCATAACTGCGTTAGCTCCTGCGCCCAGAGCTTTTGCAATATCTCCAGAATATTTTATGCCTCCATCAGCAATAACTGGGATATTTTTTTTGTTTGCAATTTCAGAACAATCCAAAATTGCTGAGAATTGAGGAACCCCTATTCCAGCAACCACCCTAGTAGTACAAATTGACCCTGGACCTATACCAACTTTTATGCAATCTGCACCTTTATCAATTAATTCTGCTGTGGCTTCTTTTGTAGCAACATTTCCAACAACTACGTCAATAGAGAAATGAGATTTAATTTCTTCAAGAGTAGAAATAACTTTTTCTGAGTGGCCATGGGCAGTATCTATTACCAATACATCTACACCAGCATCAACTAAGCGTTCAGCTCTATTAATTGCTTCTATTCCAACGCCTATTGCAGAACCTACTATCAGCCTTCCTTTGGCGTCCTTAGATGCATGAGGGTTGAGTTGACTTTTTTCGATGTCTTTTACCGTGATTAACCCAATACACTTTCTATTATCGTCAACAACAATTAATTTTTCAATTCTATGAGCATGGAGTAATTTTTGGGCATCGTCACTAGAGATTCCCTCTTTAACTGTAATCAAATTTTCACTTGTCATTAACTCACTAATTTTTTGAGACATATTAGTTGCGAAACGAACATCCCTATTCGTTAAAATACCAAGTAATTTATCGTTACTATCGACTACAGGAACACCAGAAATCTGATGCTCTTTCATTAGATCTAAAGCATCTGATAGAGTGGCTTCAGGTGCTATAGTTACTGGGTCAATTACCATGCCAGTTTCAAACTTTTTTACTTTTGCAACATTTTGTGCTTGATCGTCCATTGACATATTCTTATGAAGTATGCCCAGTCCACCAGATTGAGCAATAGCGATAGCTAACTTGTATTCGGTAACAGTATCCATCGCAGAGGAAATTAATGGTATACCAAGATTTATATTTGATGTGATAGATGTATGTGATTGGACCTCAGTGGGAAGAATAGATGAGCGCGCAGGCTTTATTAATACATCGTCAAATGAAAGAGATTTTTGAATATTGGAGCGCTCCATCTCTGATGAATAAATTATTTAACAAATTATGTCAATCAAGGTGTTATTTTTTTCTAAGGCAAACTAGGTATATTTCACTCGAATTTTTTCTGCTTGATTTTGGCTTAAATGAAGCAACCTTATAAAAATTCTTTTTACATATAGTAAGAACATCTGAAATATCGCCTGTTCTGAAATACTTAGCCACAAAATTGCCATTAGTATTAAGATTCTGAAGTGAAAAACTTAGGGCATTCTCAACCAAATCCTTGGAAAGAAGAAAATCAGAGACTTTATTTCCTGACAAATTAGGCGAGATATCCGAAAGTACAAGATCAAATTTGCCTAAAGTTTTGGAAATTATCTCAAACTCTGAAGATAAAAAGTCTGATCGGTAATAAGTGACACCTTTAATTTCTGCCATTTCTAGCATATCCACAGCAATTATTGAATTTAGTCTTTTCCCATGATTTTTAAGCACTTGACACCAACTCCCAGGTGCTGAGCCCAGATCAATTGTATTTTTTATCCCATCTAATATTTTATATTTCTCAATAATTTCTATTAGCTTGTATGCAGCTCTGGATCTATAATTATCATTAATAGACTTTTGCACAAACTCATCATCTACATGCCTTTTAAGCCATTTCTTACTTTTATCTTTAAATGATTTATTCTTAATTTTCATAAAATTGTTATTTTTCAATAATTTAATAGTAGATACATACTACTTGAAATATCATTAAATTCTACTATATCGAATTGATATAGGTATTGATTATATATATCAAACTGATATAGATAGCTACTTTTTTAGGGAATTGTATATGAAATTTTTTGTGTATCTAATAACTTTATTTACATTGTTGCTAGCAAACAATGCAGGAGCATTAAGTTTAAATGAAGCAATTGATGAGTCTCTGGCAAATAACTTGTTACTTAAAATGGAGGCCAATGCAGTAGATATTGCTGAAGAAGATTATTTTCAATCAATGACAAGTTACTTACCCTCTATCAATATTAACGCTAACATAGCTGAAACTGAATACTCAAACCTTAAAGCACAGTCAGGTATCCCCTCAAATGATTACGAGTTATCCCCCAGTAGTAAATCAATAATTTTATCCCAAAATTTGTTTAGTGGCTTCAGCCGTATTTATAATTCAATTTCATCAAAAGAATCTTTGAACCTAAAAAGACTAAATGAGAAGAAAGTAACACAGGATATAATACTAGAAACAATTGAAGCTTATTATAATGTTCTAATTGCCGAAAAGACTGTTCAGTCATATAGAGATAACCTTGAATCAGTCACAGAAAGATCAAATGCAACAATTAAGGAATATGAGGTTGGACTTGCATCTAAAACTGATGTTGCTCAGGCTGAAGCATACTTAAATAATGCCAGGATTGATTTGTTAGATTCAAAAATAATCCTCAAAAATTTAAAAAATTTATTCATTGATTTAGTTGGTGTTGAAGCAGAAAATTTAATTTTTTCAGAAATTAATGCAGATATACCAAATTCATTCAATCAATTTAAGGAGATCTTAGTTGGCAACAATTATTCTATACGAATGGCTGAAGCAAACTTGAATATAATGGATGCTAATGTAGGGGTTGCACAGTCTGCTTACTATCCACAACTAAATCTCACAGCTACTAAGTCTGAATTAGATGAATATTCGTCAACGGTAGATGAACTCACTAGCGAAGAAATCAAAGCTTCACTTAATTGGCCAATCTTTACGGCTGGAAAGTCATTATCCAACGTGCGTATAGCAAAAGAAATGAAAAATAGTCAATATATACTTTTACAAAAAACTCGTAATGAGACAGTAATTCTCTCAGAGAATATCTGGGATAAATTCGAAATTTCTGAGCAAACAATAAAAGCAGCAGAGCTTACTTACAATGCTAATCAAACTGCCTATAAAGGCACTGTAATAGAACAAGAGGTTGGAGAAAGAAGTGTGCTCGATGTATTAAAAGCTAGACAGTCATTGCTCAATTCAGAAATCAATTACTTCAATAAGCAAAAAGATAGAGAAATTATTAAAACTCAAATTATGTATATGTCTGGCATACTCGATTTAGAAAATTTAAAGGTGGATTAATATGCAAAAAGATACTCTTTGTTTAGGTTTACTCTCATTAGGTCCTAGATCAGGCTATGAAATCAAACAAATGTTTGAGGGTCCTTTATCCGATTTTTACAGTTTAAGCTTTGGAACAATTTATCCAACTTTAAATAAGCTTCAATCTGAAAAATATGTTTCATGTAAGCAATTATCTCAAAGTAAGAAACCAGACAAAAAGGTTTATACAATCACAAAAAAAGGGAAAGATTTAATGAAGGAAAACCTACTAGGCGATGCTTCAGCTTATATTCGTTCTGGTAACTTTGGTGACCAAATTAAATCTGAATTTTTTTTACTTTTATTGTTTGCAAAGTATCTTCCTGAGGAGACCTTAGAAACGGTATTAAATGAAAGAGTCCTTTTTCTTCAGCAAAAACTTGAGCAATTTAAATATGATGGTCCGGTACCATCAGATCTACAAGCTCTTAGAAATGAAAAATCCATTACTTTTATTAGAGGCTTAGCAACAACTTTAATTGAAAGTGGATTAAATTATATGGAAAAAAATAGAGGAAAGTTATATTAATATGTTTAAGAAAATTCCTATAAATTACTTATCTGCAATTATTATATTTGTAATTGTAATAGCCTGGATTTTCTCAGGGTCATTTAGTAGTAATGATGATGTTGCTCAGGTAAGTGATGATAATTTTGTTGAAGAACTTATCTCTGTGCGTGCAAAGAATTTTAGTGCTCTTGATAAAACTTATTTCCTGACAATAAGAGGAAGAGCAGAGGCAGATAAGGTCGTTCTGTTAAAGCCAAAAACTTCATCTACAATTATCTATACAATTGAAAAAGGATCATTTGTAAAAAAAGACGAACTTATTTGTGAGCTTGATCCTGAAAATAGAATTGCAGCATTAAATGAGGCTAACGCGTCTAAAAATAAGGCCCAATTGCAATATGATGCAATAAAAACGTTATCTGAAGAGGGTTATAGATCAGACAATTCGGTTGCAACAGCTGAAGCGGCATTAAAAGCCTCAATTGCAAGAGTTGAGATGGCTATCAATGAGTTGGATAATGTAAAGATAAGGTCCCCTTTTGATGGATTTGTTGAAGATGTATATTTAGAATTAGGTGACTTGATTACACCAGCCTCCCCCTGTGCTAAGGTCATGAAACTTAATCCAATGATAATTACAGGTGAAGTGACCGAAAAAAATGTTGATCAAATAAATTTAGAAAAAGAAGTTACTATAAATTTCTTAGATAAAAGTTCAATTACTGGAAAAATAAGTTTTATAAGCAAAAGTGCAAATCCGAGTACAAGGACTTATAAAATTGAAGCAACTGTAGATAATAAAAAAGGAATTATAAGAGAAGGGCTATCAGCTGATATGCTTGTTCCTATCAGTAAAGTGCAAGCACATCTAATACCTTCATATTTAATATCCCTTAACGATGCTGGAGATCTTGGTGTAAAAATTCTCAATGATACAAAAGTTTTATTTAGTGATATCGAAATTATTGAAGATACTATTGAAGGATTATGGGTTACAGGATTGCCAAAAAATTCTACCATAATTACTGTTGGCCAAGAGTATGTAGTAAACAATCAAAATGTTGAGGTTGAATTAGTAGAATAAATTTTAATGATTGAATTTTTAGTAGACAGAAAAAGAACTGCTTTAGCATTACTTTTCGTACTTATTTGTGCGGGTATATTCGGCCGTGTTAATATTCCAATAGAAAATGAGCCTGAGATAATTATACCGGTTGTTTATGTTGGCGTTGGTCTTACTGGCATTTCGCCTCAAGATGCTGAAAGATTACTTTTGAAGCCAGTCGAAGATGAGTTGCGAAGCATTGAAGGAGTCGACCAGCTACAAGGTTTCGCATTTGAAAATTATGCTGCAGCAATAGTTAAATTTGATGCTGCTGCAACGATGAAAAAATCACTAGATAAAGTTAGAGATGCTGTTAATGATGCCAAGGTAAATTTTCCTGAAGATGCCAAAGAGCCAGTTGTAAGCGAAGTTTCTGTTCAAGATAATCCAACAATCATCCTGTCAGTTGACTCTTCCACAGCTTCTGAGCGTTATCTTTTAAATTTAGCTCAGGAAATAAAAAAAGATATTGAATTAATACCATCAATTTTTGAAGTTGAATTAGCTGGCGCACGAGAAGAACAACTTGAAGCTACTTTAAACAGATCGCAGATGGAAAATTACAATATTTCTTTTAGCGAAATTATAAATGCAGTTGCAAATAATAACCAGGTAGTTACTGCTGGCGAGATTGAAACTGGACAAGGTCAATTTTCAGTAAATGTTCCTGGATTATTTGAAAATGCAAGGGATATCTATGAGTTACCTATCCGATCAACAAATAATAGCTCTGTAAATCTTAGTGACATTTCTAAAATCAGAAGAAACTTTAAAGATAGAATAAGTTATACAAAAGTAAATGGCGAGCCAGGAATATCTCTTCTCGTAAAAAAAGGTCGTGGAAGAAATGTTATCGAAACTATCAATCAAGTGGATGAGGTGGTTCAAAAATTTAAAGCTAAAGTTTCATCTGATATAAATTTTACATACGTTATGGATACAAGAGAAATTATGCAAGATAATGTAGACTCTCTTCAAGGTAATATTCTTCTTGCAACTATATTTGTCTTATTAGTAACAATGTTAGCCCTAGGTATAAGATCTTCTTTGATAGTGGGATCAGGAATTCCTGTATCAATTTTGATTGCTCTTTTTGTAATGTATATTTTGGGCTACGACTATAATTTCATGGTAATTTTCGGAATACTTGTAGCGCTCGGAATGCTCATTGATGGGTCTTTAGTGGTAGTAGAAATGGCTGATAGGAAAATGCTTGAGGGTTTCGGTAAAGAAAAGGCATACATCTACTCTGCCAAAAGAATGTTCTGGCCTATTGTTGCTTCAGCAGCAACAACTTTAGCAGTTTTCATACCTTTGTTCTTTTGGCCGGGCGTGAGTGGTCAATTTATGAAAATTCTTCCTGTAACCGTTTTTGTTGTACTTGCTATAGCTCTTATATTTAGCTTGATGTTTGTACCAGTTATCGGAAGTGTTGTTGGCAAGCCCTCAAACGCTTCTGCAAACGCATTTAAGAAACTTGGGTCTGATCAAAGTTTTAATTTGAAAGAGCTTTCAGGCTATATAGGAATATACGTTAATATATTGGAGAAATTGCTTAAGCGGCCTATTTTGACTTTGACTACCGTATTCATCATTTTGTTTACAATCATTGCTGGATTTTTCAGCTTCGGAAAAGGAATGATATATTTTTCTACAGGAGATCCATATTTTGGTAAAATACAAATATTTGCTCGTGGTAACTTGTCAATTGAAGAAGTGAATAGGCTTGCAACTGATGTTGAAATTATAATTAGTGAAAGATCTGGAATTAAAAATTACTTTTTGCAGACTGGTCAATTCAGTAATGTAGTATCATCTGGTGGTGGTGGAAATTCTGAAGATTTAATTGCGACAGCATTTTTTGAATTCGTTGACCGAGATAAAAGAGAAAATGGTCATAAGATTATAGCTGATTTGAGAAATGAATTTAATAAAATTAATGGGATAAAGATTGAGGTTACTGAAGAATCTGGTGGCCCGCCGGTCGGTAAGGATATACAGGTCAGAATTACTGGTCCTAGCAGTGATAGCTTAATAGGTATTACAAGAGAAGTTCGTGCATATATTGACGAAAATGTAAAAGGATTAGTTGGAGTGGAGGATACTTTGCCCGTGCCACGAGTCGATTGGGAGCTTATAATAGACAAACCAAAGGCTGCACAATTTGGAGCTGATATATTTACAATTGGAAAGGCGGTAAGTCTTGTAACTAATGGAGTTATGATTGGCAAATATAGGCCGGATGATGTGGATGATGAGTTAGAAATATATGTAAGGTATGCCGATAATGAGAGATCAATTGATCAGCTTGATAATATAATGATAGAAACAAGATCGGGTCAAATTCCAATAAGTAATTTTGTTGAAAAAAAACCTAAGCAAAATGTTAGCTTTATTCGTAGATACGATGCAAGAAATGCTATGTACATAAAAGCTAATGTTGATCAAGGAGAAATTGCTGCAAGTAAGGTAGATCAAATACAAAAGTGGATTGCTGATCAAAATTATCCTTCATATATAAATGTTGCTTTCGGTGGCGAAAACGAAGAACAAACCGAGTCTATGAAATTTGTAACACAGGCATTTATAATTTCTTTATTAATCATGGCTGCTTTACTAGTTACACAGTTTAATAGTTTTTATCAAAGTTTTATTATCCTTACAGCAGTCATTATGAGCACTGCAGGTGTATTTTTTGGTTTACTCATATTTAACCAGCCCTTTTCAGCAATAATGCATGGCGTAGGCGTGGTTTCACTGGCAGGCATTGTGGTAAACAATAATATTATTTTAATTGACGCCTTTAACTTTGTAAGAGACAAAGATACTGACAATTTGTTTAATAGTGTTTTAAAAGCTTGTGCACAAAGACTTCGACCAATTTTCTTAACAACAATTACAACAATGTTAGGCCTAATTCCTTTAGCCCTTAACTTTAGTATAGATCCACTGTCTCGAACAATTGAATATGACTCTAATGTAAGTGGTTTCTGGACACCTCTTGCACAATGCATTGTTTATGGCTTGTCATTTTCAGCGTTTCTTACTTTAATAGTGACACCATGCCTCTTAATTTTACCATCACACATTAGATCAATTTTTAGATTGCAAAGCAACCAGACTATTGAGGCATAAAATGCTACGTAATATCTTATCGGCTATCCTTTTAAGAAAAAAAACAATCTCTACGCTCTTGATTATGATTATTCTTTTAGGGGTGATCTCATATCTTACTTTTCCTAAAGAAGAGATGCCTGAAATTGACCTTAAAACAGTAGCAGTAATTATTAAATATGACGGAATGTCTGCAAATGAAATTGAAAAGTTAATAGTCGAGCCTATTGAAAGAGAATTAATGGCACTTAAAGATTTAGATGAAATTATTTCAATATCAAAAGATAATATTGCCTCATTCATGGTATCTTTTAAGTTGGATACTGAGAACGATAGTCTTGCAAAATTAGTAAGAAATACAATTTCTGATGCAAATGATAAGCTGCCAAAAGAAATGGAAATAATTGAAGTGAAAGAATATGACTCTTCAATGTTCTCAAGAATTTATATTGGGTTATATGGAAACGTACCTTATGAAGTGCTTCTCAAAGCTGCTAACTCCTATAAAGATTCATTGGAAAAAATTGGCAATGTTACTGAAGTTGACATAAAAGGTGAGAGAGAGGAAATTATTAAAATTACCCTTGATCCAACTCTGCTCCAAAAATATAAGATTAATATCTCTGACGTATATAATGCACTTAAATCATATAATAACATTGTTCCAGCTGGAGCGCTTACCGATGATAATGCAGATTTTTCTGTCAAGATACCTGGTCTTTATCAAAATTATAGGCAGATAAAGAATTTACCTATCCACGCAAACAATAATTTTACTTTGTCCCTAGGTGATATTGCTGAAGTAAAGCGAAGTTATGATAGAAGCAAGAATACTGTAATTGTTAATGGCCAACCAGCTCTAAGTCTCGAGGTATCAAGAAAGTCTGGCACAAATGTACTTGATACTTATAAGTTTGTAAAAAATGTTTTGAAAGAGAATGATGGAAAATTTCATCCTTTAATTAAGACAGTCATTGTAGATGATGAATCTACTGAGATAAAACAAAGGATAGAATCCTCTGAAAATACAGTAATTACAGCTGTAATATTAGTGATGATAATTGTCATCGCAGCCCTTGGAGTCAGAAGTGGACTAATCGTTGGGTTGTCAATTCCTACTACATACTTGTTTTCAATATTAATTCTTGATTACATGGGCATGACATACAATTTAATGACTGTGTTTGGACTTATACTAGCTGTTGGTCTTTTAGTCGATGGGCCAATTGTAATTACAGAATTTGCGAGAGCCGAGCAGGAAAGAGGTGTTAGAAGAAGAGACTCATATATTAATTCCTCATACAATATGTTTTGGCCTATTATTGCTTCTGCTCTTACTACAATTGCTGCATTTTTTCCCTTACTTTTTTGGCCTGAAATGCTTGGTCAATGGCTGAGGGTCATTCCTCTTACCGTAATAGTTGTATTGTCTACATCATTAATAGTGACATTGATTTTTCTGCCAGCAATGGGATCAATGATAGAAAGAAAAACATCACAGATGTCAAATGAAAATATAAGACGCGATAACATTTTTATTAATACTTATGAAAACTTGCTGAGTAAGGCTATCACTAAACCTATTACAGTATTAATAATGACACTTATTACATTTACAGCAGTGATCATGCTTTACAGCAAATTTAATAGTGGAGTTATTTTTTTTCCAAATGATAAGGCTGCTACAGCACGTGTGGAGGTAATGGCAAGAGGCAACTTGTCCCCTACTGAAACTGGAAGTTATATAACTGAGGTATCTAGCATCATAAACGCAAATCCTTATGTAGGCAATTATGTCGCAAATACTATTAGCAGAAATCGTATTTGGCTATTTGATGATAGTCCTACTGATATAGTCGGAAGAGTTTGGTTAGACCTAGTACCGATCGATCAAAGGCCTGATAGCGATGTATTATTGTCAGATATACAGAAAGATCTCAATAAATTGAATGGATTTCAAGCTAGAATAAAAGGAAATACTTATAGCTCATCAATCATCGGTCCAAAAGATATAGAAATTGAGGTAACTGCAAAAGATAAAAGACTAATAAATCAAGTAGCACAGATAGTAAGAGATGAATTGATAAAATTTGAGGGTGTGAAAGATGTTGAAATAAAATATCCTGTTACAGGCATAGAATGGCTTTACGATATTGATAGAAAAGAAACCTCAAAGTATGATGTTTCAGTACAATCTATTGGCGCAATAATAAATCTTGCAACTACAGGAACAAAAATAGGCACTATTCGTCCAGCTGACACAGACAAAGAATTAGATATTAAATTGTATTTACCAGATGACCTGAGAACACTAGATGAGGTTAAAAACATATTTATAAATACTAATAGAGGTCCCCTCCCTATCTCAGAATTTGTCACTCAAAAACCAAAAAATAAAATTTTTTCAATTGGAAAGAAAAATGCTGAAAGGATATTAATTGTAGATGCTAATACAAAGAATGGCTTTAATACAGCTGAAAATATTGATAAAATAAGGACTTGGCTAAGCAAGGCAAACATTCCAATCGAAGCAAATGTAAAACTTGTTGGCGAAGCTGAGGATTCTGAGGGTTCCCTTATCTTTGTGTTTTCTGCATTTGGTACCGCTTTATTGTTAATGTTTATAATTTTAATTTCACTGTTTAACAATTTTTATCATACATTTCTAATTCTATTTTCAATTGCATTATCGACCACTGGAATTTTTGTAGGATTAATTATTTTACAAATGCCTTTTAGTGGCGTCATGACTGGATTGGGCATAGTTGCCTGTACAGGAATTGTTGTGAACAATAATATTATTCTTATAGACAGTTATAGAAAGATTAGGAAGAATGAGTCAGACAAGATGAAATCAATATTACTTGCAGCAAAAAGTAGAATCAGACCAATTTTTTTGACAACTGTAACAACAGTATTTGGTTTACTACCTTCAGCATTACAAATTAGTGTTGATGTTTTTGATAGAACGCTTTCTTACAAATCTCCCGAAACATATTTTGTACAGCCTCTTGCATGGGCAATTGTATTTGGATTATCTTTTGCTACAGTAGCAACTTTATTTGTTACTCCATCACTACTGGCTTTGCCAGATCGATTAAAATCAATTTTCATTAGAAAGAATATAAATCCAGCAACTAAAGTTCTTTCAAGTGAGCCTTTGTAACAAATGAAATCTATTGCAGTTTACTGCAGTTCATCAAATGATGTAGACGAAGCTTTCAAAGAAGAAGCCCGAAAAGTTGGTGAGCTATTAGGTAAAAATAAATATAAGATTGTATACGGAGGTGGAAATATGGGCCTAATGGGAACAATTTCTAATAGCTCTATTGCAGTAGGGGGACATGTATATGGAGTAATAACAAAGCATTTGATAGACTTTGAGAAAAAAAATAAAAGTTTGAATAATTTAAAAATTGTCACTTCTATGCATGAGCGTAAAATAGAAATGTTTAATAGCTCAGAAATTTTTTTAATTTTTCCGGGAGGCATTGGTACCTTGGAAGAATTTTTTGAAGTTTATTCATGGAAGCAACTTCATATCCATAATAAACCAATCATAATATATAATTTTAATAATTTTTGGGATGATTTGATTATGCTCATTGATAATCTAGTAAGGAAGAATTTTGCTGGCGAAAATATGAAAGAAGCATATAAGGTAATCACAAATCTGGAAGAATTAAAAAAAGAATTGAGAGTCTGTGAATAAAATTAAAGTTAAAACACCATTAGTTGAAATAGATGGCGATGAAATGACAAGGATTATTTGGCAGTTTATCAAAGATAAACTCATCCTTCCATATCTTGATATTGAACTTGATTATTATGATCTCGGAGTTGAAAGCAGAGATAGAAGCAATGATAAAATTACTGTTGACTCTGCCAATGCTATTAAGAAATACGGGGTTGGAGTTAAATGTGCTACAATTACTCCTGATGAAGAACGTGTTGAAGAATTTAAACTAAAGGAAATGTGGAGATCACCAAATGGAACTATAAGAAATATACTAGGAGGAACGGTCTTCAGAGAGCCAATAATATGCAAAAACGTCCCAAGACTTGTGCCTGGATGGACTGACCCCATAGTCGTGGGTAGACATGCTTTTGGAGATCAATACAAAGCAACAGATTTTAGAGTTCCTGGGAAAGGCAAGCTAAGTATTAAATGGACCCCCGAAGATCCAAATGTGGAACCAATTGAAAAAGAGGTGTATGAATTTCATTCAAGTGGTGTTGCCATGGCAATGTATAATACAGACGATTCGATCAGAGACTTTGCAAAGTCTTGTATGAATTATGCATTAATGCGTGAATGGCCTGTTTATCTGTCAACTAAAAATACAATTCTAAAACAATACGATGGTCGTTTCAAAGATCTCTTTCAAGAAGTGTATGAAAAGGAATTTGCAGAAAAATTTAAATCACTCAATTTGGATTACGAGCACCGATTGATAGATGACATGGTCGCATCTGCGTTGAAATGGAATGGAAAATTTGTGTGGGCGTGTAAAAACTACGATGGAGATGTACAATCAGATACTGTTGCTCAAGGATTTGGTTCACTAGGGCTCATGACAAGTGTACTTATGACGCCAGACGGAAAAACGATCGAAGCAGAAGCTGCTCATGGAACAGTCACGAGGCATTTTAGATTGCATCAAGAAGGCAAACAAACCTCAACTAACCCCATTGCCTCCATTTTTGCATGGTCAAGGGGCCTTAAATATCGTGGAAAGCTGGATGAGAATGATGAGCTTATTAAGTTTGCAGATAAGCTGGAAAAAGTTTGTGTTGAGACAGTTGAAAGTGGTTCGATGACAAAAGATCTAGCTTTATTAATGCCTCATGAACAAGATTGGCATAGTACTGAAGATTTTTTAGAAATAATTGAACGAAACCTAAATAAAAAACTTACTGTAACTTATCAATAATAAATTCTCTCAGTTTCTTTTTTTGATCATTTTCATTAATTAGCATACCTCCTGATTGAGCAAAATCTTTTCTGCCTCCACCCCCTTTACCATTTGAAATAGAAGATGCAAATTTAGCTATTTCGTCAGCTCCAATTTTGTTAGCTAATAGATCAGTAACGCCAATTAGGAAACTTAGCTTATCATCCTTTTTAACGCAGATAATTATAACGCCATCTCCAGAAATTAGTTTTTTGTACTTATCTATCAGTGATCTTAACTCATTAATTGGCACATTTTCACAGAATTCAATAATTATTTTTTGATCAGAATCATTACTAATACTCATTTGTATCGCTTCTTTAAGAAGTTTTATATTTACAGTAGAAATTTCTTTTTCTTTTTTTAGATCTAATTTTTTTTCTTCTGACCTAAGATTTTCATTCTTCTTCTCTTCATTAAATTTTAATAGATCATCTCCTCTTAAAGCCTCAATTCTTCTTACGCCTGAGGCAACAGAAGACTCACTGATAATCTTCAATTCCCCAATTTCTCTTGTATTTGAGACGTGTGTTCCTCCACATAACTCAGTACTATATGTTTTATCATTTAATTTGCCTATTTTGAGAACCCTTACTTCATCTGAATACTTTTCTCCAAACAAGGCAAGAGCGCCAGCCTTTACGGCATCATCTGGGGACATTATTTGTGTTTCAACCTCAGAACCATTCTTGATAATTTCATTTACTTTATTTTGTACATCTTCAATTTCTATATTTGTCATTGATTTATGATGGCTAAAATCAAACCTTAATTTGTCATTTGAAACTAAAGATCCTTTCTGTGTAACATGCTCCCCAAGTCTATCTCTTAGAGATTGGTGTAAAATATGTGTAGCTGAATGATATGCCCGACAATCATTTCTTTGCTTTTGATTAACCGATAAGGATGCATTTAGACCAATTTCTAAAATACCACTAACCATGATGCCTGTATGAATAATTACTTGTCCTTTTTTTTGAGTATCTTCAACTTTGAACTCAAATTCTTCTCCTTTTATTATTCCCCTATCCCCGATTTGCCCACCTGATTCTGCATAAAAAACAGTTTGATTTAATATAAGTGCTCCCTTTTCATTATCTTCTAACTTTTTTACTCTTTGATCTTTTTTGATTATTGACAAAACTTCTCCTTGAGTTTCTGTACTATTATATCCAAGGAATTCTGTAGCAGGTAATTCGTTATTTAATTCAAACCAAATTCTATCTGTTGCAGCTCCTCCTGCACCTGACCAATTTTTTCGTGCTAATTCTTTTTGCGCTTCAAGTTTTTTATTAAAACTTTCAATATCAATAGAAATATTTTTACTTTTCAATATGTCCTGGGTTAGATCAATTGGAAATCCATAAGTATCATAAAGCTTGAATGCAGACTCTCCTGGAAAAATATCATTAGGTCCAAGATTTTGAGATATAGAGTCTAATTGCGTGATACCTTTTTCTAAAAGATTTTTAAATTTTTCCTCTTCATATTTTAATGTCTCTTTGATTAGTACTTCTGCCCTCAACAGTTCTGGATAAGCGTCCTTCATGTTAAGCATTAAGGTTGGGACCAATTGATGCATTAAAGTATCTTTGTATTGAAGCAGATGAACATGCCGCATTGCTCTTCTCATGATTCTTCTCAGCACATAGCCTCTTCCCTCATTAGAAGGTAATACACCATCAGCTATTAAGAAACATGAGGAACGTAGATGATCTGCTATCACTCTGTGACTTGAAATTAACTTATTGTCATCAGCTCTAGTTAGATCAATTGAATTGTTAATAATTTCTTTTACGCTATCAACTTGGTAGTTATCATTTGTACCTTGCATGACAGCGGCAATTCTCTCAATTCCCATACCCGTATCAATTGAGGGCTTGGGCAGATCAATTCTCTCGTTCGAATTCAATTGTTCGAATTGCATAAAAACTAGATTCCATATTTCAACAAATCTGTCTTCAGTTTCATCAGCTTCACTAGGTAACTTTCCTCTAAATTTCTGACCATGATCATAAAATATCTCAGAGCATGGTCCACATGGACCTGTTTCACCCATGGACCAAAAATTATCCTTGGTTGAAATTTTAATTATCCTGTCATCACTAAGGCCAGCAACTTTTTTCCATGCAACATATGCTTGTTCATCATCATGATAAATTGTAACGCATAGTTTCTCTTTATTTATAGCGAGATCAGATGTAATAAACTTCCAGGCATAATTAATTGCATCATCTTTAAAATAATCTCCAAAAGAAAAATTTCCTAACATTTCAAAAAAAGTATGGTGTCTCAAAGTATATCCAACGTTTTCTAGATCATTATGTTTGCCGCCAGCTCTAATACATTTTTGTGCGGTAACTGCTCTTTTGTAGTCTCTATTTTCTAATCCAGTAAAAACATTTTTAAATTGCACCATTCCTGAATTAGTAAACATAAGTGTTGGATCATTCTGTGGAACAAGGGGGCTCGAATGAACATGCTCATGCCCCTCATTTTTAAAATATGATATGAAAGCATTTCTTAGATCATTAATTCTCATATGTTACGTATAACACCCTGTTGAATAAAACGCAAAAAGGCGCTTTTCAGCGCCTCCTTGCTATGATCAATTATAATGTTTAAAATTTATTCTTCTTCTGGTTCTTCGGTTTCTGAGTTTTCACCAATTTGTTCTGGCATTTCTTCTGACTGTCCTCTAATTATCGACTCAATTTCTTGAGCTACAGCAGGATTTTCTTTGAGGAATATCTTAGAATTTTCTCTTCCTTGGCCAATTTTCTCTCCTTTATATGAGAACCATGCTCCAGATTTTTCAATAGTTCCTACCTTTACTCCAAGATCAATAAGCTCACCTAACTTTGAAATACCTTCGCCGTACATTATGTCAAACTCAACTAATCTAAATGGTGGTGCGACCTTATTCTTTACAACTTTAACTCTCGTTTGGTTTCCAATAATTTCATCTTTATCTTTAATGGCACCAATCCTTCTAATATCCAATCTACATGATGAATAAAATTTTAAAGCATTTCCACCTGCGGTTGTCTCAGGACTGCCAAACATTACCCCGATTTTCATTCTAATTTGATTAATGAAGATAACCATACAATTAGATTTTGAAACCGATCCAGTTAACTTTCTCAATGCCTGACTCATCAATCTAGCTTGAAGACCCATATGCGCATCACCCATTTCACCTTCGATTTCTGCCTTTGGTGTTAATGCGGCTACTGAATCAACTACTAATACGGATATTGCCTTAGACCTAACTAGTGAGTCAGTAATCTCTAGTGCTTGCTCCCCAGTATCAGGTTGGGAAATTAGCAATTCATCAATATTCACTCCTAATTTTTTTGCGTACGCTGGATCTAATGCATGCTCTGCATCAATGAATGCACAATTCTCACCTTTCTTTTGTGCTTCTGCGATTACATGAAGTGCCAAAGTAGTTTTACCTGATGACTCAGGACCATAGATTTCAACAATACGACCTTTTGGTAAACCACCTATTCCTAACGCTACGTCTAATGACAAGGATCCAGTTGAAATAGCTTCAACATCCATGGCAGTTCTTTGGCCCAGTTTCATGATTGAACCTTTTCCATATGTCTGCTCAATTTGAGACATTGCTACATCTAAGGCTTTTGCTTTTTCAGAATTGTCCATTTTTTTATCGTCTACTACTTTCAAATTTGCTTTGCTCATCTGCTTTCTCCAAACTGTAATTAATAATTGTTCTCAATGTACACATTTTGTTCTAATTTTACAATACTAGTTAAATTACTGTTTTTATTATACAAAATATTATTTGTTCAATTAATGTTCTTATATTTCATATTTTTATCAACAGGTGATTCTATTTACAGATGTTACATCTATAAGCAAAATACTTGTATAAATATATAAATTTGGTTTATTTCTTTGTTAATAAGTTTTTTTAGTCATCAGAGTGCAATTTTTCGTTTCTTTCGTGCATTTCTTGAGCCTCTATACTTAGTGTAGTTACTGGTCTTGCATCCAATCTCTCAATATTGATAGGCTCGCCTGTAACTTCACAGTAACCATAGCTTCCATTTTCGATTCTAGCTAACGCTGCATCTATCTTAGCAACTAATTTTCGCTGCCGGTCTCTTGATTTAAGTTCTAGTGTTTTTTCTGATTCTTGGGTAGCCCTATCAGACATATCTGCTGGGGCAATTGAATCTTGGAGATTCTCAACAGTTTCTCTACTTTCTTTATAAATGTCATTCTTCCAATCTTTAAGCTTTGTTCTAAAATATTCCTTTTGTTTCGCATTCATGAATTTTTCAGATTTTGTAGGCTTGTAGCTCTTTGGAAGTTTTACCATGTTTACTCCTTTTGGATTTAGAATTAAAAATAGTCTGGTGCTTTTAGTAGTTTTTAATATTTAAGTCAATTGAACAATACAATTTTTATGATTGATATATAGCTAAAATATAATATGTTTCCTGAAACAATTTTAAGAATTTAATGAAATTTGAAGGCACAAGTTCATATATAGCTACTGAGGACCTAAAAGTTGCGGTTAATGCAGCTATAACCTTGGAAAGACCGATCATTGTCAAAGGAGAGCCTGGCACCGGTAAGACTATGTTGGCTCATGAGGTTGCTCAATCTTTAGGGGCTGAAATTATCACTTGGCATATTAAATCAACAACCAAGGCGCAACAAGGTCTGTATGAGTATGATGCGGTTACCAGATTGAGAGACTCTCAGCTTGGAGACGAAAAAGTAAAAGATATTAAAAATTATATAAGCAAAGGCAAATTGTGGAATGCTTTTGAAAGCAATAAAAGACCCGTTCTTTTAATTGATGAGATTGATAAAGCAGATATTGAATTTCCAAACGACCTTCTTCTCGAGTTAGATAAAATGGAATTTTTTGTTTATGAAACAGGTGAAACTATAAAAGCTGAGAATAGACCTATTGTAATCATTACTTCAAATAATGAAAAAGAGCTACCTGATGCTTTTTTGAGGAGATGTTTTTTTCATTATATTAAGTTTCCTGACCCTGAAACCATGGAAGAAATTGTTAATGTGCATTATCCAGAAATCAAAAAAGACCTTATACAGGAAGCATTCAAGATTTTTTATGATATTAGAGAAGTCCCTGGTATCAAAAAAAAGCCATCTACATCTGAGCTAATTGATTGGCTTAAACTATTAATGACAGATGACGTGGATGCGAAAATATTAAGAGAAAAAGATCCCAAAAAGCTTATCCCACCTCTTCATGGTGCTCTTCTTAAAAATGAGCAAGATGTTCATTTATTTGAGCGTTTAGCTTTCATCTCTCGAAGAGAGAATGAGAATCTTGAGTAGAACTGATTTTTCTTTAAGATAAATTATTATGTTCATTAATTTCTTCTTTGACCTTAAACAAGCAAGTTTACCTGTATCCCTAAAGGAATATTTAATGCTCATGGAAGCTATGAACAAAAGGGTTGTAGACTCTTTTAATGTAAATGATTTTTACTACTTAAGCCGATCAGCATTGGTTAAAGATGAGAGGTATCTTGATAAATTTGACAGAGTCTTTGGACATTCTTTTAAAGGACTTGAAAATTCTGAAGGTGAAACAGAAAAAGAAATACCAGAAGAGTGGTTGAAGCTCATGGGGCAAAAATACCTTACTGACGAAGAGAAAAAAATGGTTGAGTCCTTAGGCGGTTGGGACAAGCTAATGGAAACATTAAAACAACGTTTAGAGGAACAAAAAAAACGTCACCAAGGCGGTAGTAAGTGGATTGGCACTGGAGGAACATCGCCTTTCGGTGCTTACGGCTATAATCCTGAAGGCATTCGGATTGGTCAAAAAGAAAGTCGAAATAAAAAAGCTGTAAAAGTATGGGACAAAAGAGAGTTTAGCAACCTCGATGGTGATGTTGAGTTGGGAACACGTAATATTAAAGTTGCTCTTCGAAGACTAAGGAAGTTTGCTCGTGAAGGAGTTGAATCAGAACTAGATTTAGATAATACAATCAAATCTACAGCACATAAAGGTTACATTGACGTAAAGATGATGCCCGAACGTAGGAATAAGATAAAAGTACTTTTATTTTTCGATGTAGGTGGATCGATGGATGCTCATGTAAAAATATGTGAAGAGCTCTTTTCTGCAGCGAGAACAGAATTTAAACACATGGAATATTTTTACTATCATAACTGTCTCTATGATGCTGTATGGAAAGATAATAAAAGAAGGTATAATGAGAATATAAAGACCTGGGATCTTCTTCATAAATATCCTTCAGACTATAAAGTCATATTTGTTGGCGATGCTGAAATGAGTCCATATGAGATTACATATCCTGGAGGAAGTGTTGAATTTTGGAATGAAGAGTCAGGTGAAACGTGGTTAACTAGACTTCTGAATGTCTATGAAAATGCAATATGGTTAAATCCAATACCAGAAAGGTATTGGGACCGCATATCATCTGCTTCAATCATAAAGCAAATTTTTTCAGATAGAATGTTTCCTTTAACTATTGAAGGTATTGATCAGGCTATGCGCGAACTTAATAAATAATTAATGCTTCCTAAGCAGAATGTTATCTTAGGCATATCATTATTATGCTTAGGTTTACTAATTGCGCCTCTTTATGACGCTCTGGCTAAATACTTAAGCGAAGATATTCATATTTTAGAAATTATTTGGGCGAGGTTCTTCAGTCATTTTATTTTTCTAGTACCCCTTGTTTATTTCATAAAGGGCAAAAAATTATTTTTTAGTTCCTCATCTAAACACCAAATTGTTCGAGGAACTTTTATTTTTTTAGCTACTGCTTTTTTCTATGGTGCTATTTCAGAAATTCCTCTTGCCAATGCCTTAAGTATAATGCTCGTTGCTCCAATCATTGTGGTATTCATGTCTTCTTATATTCTTAAAGAACAATTAAATTCTTTTAAAATTTTTTGCACCTTCTTTGGTTTTTTTGGAACATTACTGGTCATACAACCAGGATTTGAAGAATTTAATTTCTATTCACTTTTGGCTCTGCTGTCTGGATTTTGTTACGCTATGTACTTAATCTACACAAGAAAGGTTAATTTCAGTTCTGATCCTTGGGTAAGCCTGTGTTTCACCGCTATTCCCGGTGCCGTAATAATGACACTGTGTCTTCCATTTTTTTGGCAAAGTTCTCCAGCAATTAGTCAGTATCTATTGATGGGTTCAATTGGATTAGTTGTGATTTTAGTACATTTTATATTTATTAAGGCCTATCAGAATGCTGAAGCAAGTATTTTGGCGCCATTTCACTATTTTGAAATCATAAGTAATATGTTAATAAGCATTTTATTTTTTAGAGATATACCAAATATAATCGTTTGTTTTGGTATTCTTTGCATTGTTAGTAGTGGAGTTTTAATTACGGTTAAACAAAAAGTATGAATGAATTAAATTTGGATTATAAGTTTTCTGTTGCACCAATGATGGGTGTAACCACATCAAGCGCACGCTACATGTATAGATTGATTTCTAAGAAAGCAGTTTTGTTTACAGAAATGATAGCTAGCCAAGCATTGCATCGAGGTGACTTTAAGAAAATGCTCAGAAAGGAAACTATTGAGTCACCTGTAATTCTTCAAGTAGGTGGTTCTGACGTTAATCTATTAAAATATTCAACAGAACTAGCAAATCAATATAATTATCAAGGAATAAATCTAAATGTAGGTTGCCCATCAAAAAAAGTATCACAGGGTAAAATGGGCGCATGTCTAATGAAAGAAGCAAACCTGGTAAAACAATGCTTAGAAGGAATGGTGTCTGAAACTTCAATGGACGTGTCATTGAAATGTCGAATTGGAGTAGATGAATTTGATACATATGAGTTTTTCAAAAGTTTCATTTCAACGGTTATTGAAAGTGGTATCAAAATTATCTTTATTCACGCACGTAAAGCGTATCTCAAAGGTCTTGACCCTAAAAGAAACCGTACGTTACCACCACTTAAATACGATTTTGTTTATAAAATTAAAAAGGAGTTTCCGCATATTAAATTTATAATCAATGGTGGTTTAGACAATATTGATGATTGTCTAGATCAATTGAATTATTTAGATGGAGTGATGGTAGGACGATCAATTCAAGCTAACCCATTTTTTTTAGAAGATGTTGACTCTAATTTTTATAACTTGGAAAAGATAGAGATAGATAGGAGTTTTGTAGTAAAAAAATATTTTGATTATGTGAAAGAGAATATTGATCTAATTTCAACCTATGAACTATTAAGTCCCCTTTTAGCACTTTGCTTTGGTGTTCCTGGATCGAAGAAATTTAAGCAAGAAATTAATAATCTGATTAGATCAAGAGATATTCAAAAACTTGAGTATGCCTACTTAAACCTTATTGCAGCTTAGAGGATTTCCGCTATATCACTAAAGTTATAACGCTGCGCTCTTTCATAATAACCCTCTTTATCAGGGTAACCTAGGTTACATAAAAAATTACTTTTGGTCGTTGTACCATTAAAAAATTCTTCATCAACTAATTCGTTAGAAAATCCAGACATTGGGCCCACTGCCAGACCGAGTGCGTTGGCGGCTTTCAAAAAATAACCCCCTTGAATTGATGAATTTCTAAATGCTGTAATTTGAGATTTTTCTGGGTCATTTTCAAAATATTTTTTTGCGTCCTCACGAAGATAATTCTTTGGTAAGTCTCTCCAAAATTCCGTATCCATGCCAATAATCGTGCAAACAGGTGCATTCAAGACCTTTTTAACATTGTCCTCACTTACAAATCGCGATAAACTCTCTTTTGCTTGCTTGCTTTTAAGAAATTTTAACCTCATGGGACTACAGTTAAAAGATGTAGGGCCCCACTTCAGCAAATCATATAAATCATTAAGTGATTGATCTGAGACTTCCTTGTCTAAAAACTTATAGCAAGTCTGTGGTTCGACAAATATTTGATTTATTTGGTCAGCCATAATTATAATATTTTAATAATATGCTCTTCTATTTCTTCTGGTTTTTTTTGTGTTCCAAATCCACGTACAAAGTCACCATCTTTGTTTATTAAATATTTTGTAAAGTTCCATTGTATTTCTCTTCCTGCATCTTGAGTAAGCTTTTTAAACAAAGGTGAAGCATTATTTCCAATTACTTCAATTTTATCAAAGAGTGTAAAGGACACATTGTACTCAGAGCTGCAAAATTCCTTGATCTCATCATTAGTTCCTTTTTCCTGTGATCCAAACTGATTACATGGAAATGCTAAGATCTCAAAACCTTTATCTTTATATTTTTCATATAAGTTCTGAAGTCCTGTGTATTGCGGAGTAAAACCGCACCGACTAGCAACATTAACTATAAGCAAAGTTTTACCCTTGAATTTTTCAAGACTTATTTCTTGGTGATCTATATCTTTTACAGAAAAATCATAAATACTTGTCATTTACTTTGCACCCACTTTAACAAATGTACCATTCTTATATTCACTGATAGCAGAAATAATTTCTTCTCTTGTATTCATTACAAAAGGGCCACCTCTTGCGATTGGTTCACCAATGGGCTTACCAGATACTAATAGAAACTTTGCTCTATTTTCACTTCTAACCACCAAACTTCCACCCTTATTTAAAGTAATTAAATGTGAACTTTTAATTTCACTATCATCACCGTCCAAATGAATGCTGCCAGAATATACATAAATAAATGAGTTGTATTCATATTCTAAATTGTATTTAAATGGTTGCTCGCTAATAATTTGAATATCAAGATACGTAGGATCAATATTATGTTTTTTTATGGATCCATTTACCTCTTTAAAGGAACCAGCAATAACCTTCACTTTAACATCAGCATCTTCGTATGTTTTGATTTGATTTGAATTTAAGTAAATATATTCAGGGTCGTCCATTTTTTTTTCTGCAGGCATATTTATCCAAAGCTGAAAGCCATGTAATTTACCCTCAGACATTGCAGGCATTTCTGAGTGAATAATCCCACTTCCTGTCTTCATCCATTGAACATCACCTGACTTCATGACTCCTACTGCGCCAGTACTATCCTTATGTTCAAATTCACCATTTAACATATACGTAACTGTTTCTATGCCCCGATGAGGGTGAGCTGGAAACCCACCAAGGTAATCATCGCTTTTATCAGAGCCAAATTCATCCAGCATCAAAAATGGGTCAAAGTAATCAATAAGCTGGGTGCCAATTGATCGCTTTAATTTAACACCGGCACCATCTGATGTGTTTATTGGCGATATGATCTGATTAATAGTGGTGCGCATAATTAATTAATTTTTATTAACAACTTTCCTTTTGCCCTACCGCTCGATAAATGTTCGTACGCCTCATGGAACTGGTCAAATGAATAAGTTTTTTCAATTACAGGTTTTAATTTACCGTCTTCCATCCACATCCTGAACATATCAAGGTTTGATGTAGATGTTCTTCCAGAGAGTACTGTACGAGATTTCTTTCGTTTGAATAGCTGTTTTGCCGTATCAATATTATTATAGATATTAAATTTTGTTGTAACGTAAATACCATTTGTTGATAAAGAATTAGAAATTTTTGGAAATGAAAGATTTCCGTTAGCATCAAAAATAATATCATATTTATCAGATGTTTCTGTGAGGTCAGTTTTTGTATAATCGATAATATTCTCAATACCAAATTGATTTTTTATCCAATCAATATTTCTATCACTTGTAACGGCAGTAATATCGGCTTCATATATTTTCGCCATTTGAATTGCAAACGTTCCAACTCCTCCCGAAGCACCATTGATTAACAATTTGTGACCTTTTCTTAGAGACGCGATATTTCTTAGAGCTAATAAAGATGTATTACCCACCTGAGGTATTGCCGCTGACTCAGACAGTTCAAAATTACTAGGAGCCAAAGATATGTATTTTTGAGATATTGTAATTATTTCAGCTGCGCTTCCATTAAATAATATATCCTGCATACCAAATACCTGATCTCCGACTTTAAATGCACCAACATCATTGCCAATTTCAACTATCTCTCCACTAAAATCGCATGCAGTTATTATTGGAAATTTGTTTATGTTAGTAATAGGCTTAAACCCACCTCTCATTTTTTTTAAGTCAACAGGATTAATTGATATTGCTGAGACTTTGATAGCAACTTCATGACGTTTTGGTCGTGGGTTGTTAACATCTAATGTTTGGAGTTTTTCAATACCTCCATATGAATTGTATCCGATAGCTTTCATATTAATTAATTTTAAAACTAAAAATTGATTATATAATGTAATAAATAAGGCGAGTAAATGTTTTATCAAATGCTAACAGATATTTCTTGGGTTGTTAACTTAAGATCTCCAATTTTAACTCCAATATTTGAGTTTTTAACATGGCTGGGATACAGAGATTTTCTTTTTATGTTCATTCCATTCACTTATTGGTGCTTTGATAGAAAAATATTTGGCAGACTAGTTTTAATTGTTTTTTTTAGTGCAATAATTAATTCTTGGTTAAAAGATTTTTTCCAAGATCCAAGACCAGATCTTTATCTAAATATAGATCCATGGCTTCAAACAGAAACCTCTTTTGGCTTTCCAAGCGGTCATACTCAAATAGCAGTTGTTATATGGCTTTATATTGCACTCAATGTACGGAACCTCTTTGCAAAAATTGTATCAATCTTTTTTTTACTGGGTGTACCTTTTAGCCGTATCTACCTTGGCGTACATGACATCGGTGATATTCTTGGAGGTATGACAGTAGGGTTGTTCACTCTATATGCTGCACATCTATTTTATCAAAATATTGACTCAGGAAAATATAATTTTAGTAATCGATTAAAATATACATTAGTAATTATTGCACTGATCTTATTTTATTTCTCGTGGCCCATAGAACATGGCTATGCATTAGTTGCAGGTCTAGGAGGACTAATATTAGGCTTCATGATAGGGTCAGATTTAGATAAAAGATATTTTAATTACGAGCGAGTATCAAATAGCTTTATGCACTATTTGTCATGCTCGTTGGCATTAATTGTTTTTCTAGTTTTAAATAAATTCCTGGAAAATGTGTTTGCTCAAATAATTTTACCTGAATTGTTCGAAATAAGTGTGAGTTCCTTTATTTTAGGTGCCTATATCTCATTTATTGCCTTATTTCTTCTTTCAAAAGTTAAGCTTCAATCAATCAGATAACTTTCGCCATGCTTTAAAATAAAAAAATCTTCGTTTGATATATTAGATTTTTTTAGTTCTTTTAATAACTCACGAGGAGGCTCCTTTACTGGCTCATCAGTCAAGATGAAAGTTCCCCATGCCATACCAATAGCTTTGCTCGCTTCTAGATCAAGAAATGTCATCACAGCTTCTTCAGGGTTGATGTGAGAGAATTCCATAATCCATCTTGGCTCATAAGCTCCAATGGGAATAGCTGCTAGATCAACTGGACCTAACTTTTCTCTAATTACTCTAAAATCATCTGTATATCCCGTATCCCCTAAGTGTATAAAACTATGAAACTTGTTTTTAAAATGCCAGGCGCCCCATAAGGTTTCATTTCGATCGAATAAACCGCGAGCAGACCAATGTTGCACTGGCGCAAAGGTGATAAGTGTTTCTTTAATTGTAAATGAGTCCCACCAATCAAGCTCTCTAACATTATATATACCTTTACTCTCAAACCATTTTTTCAGACCCAAAGGAACAAGAAAAAGAATATTTTCAAATTTTTCAGATAGTAATTTAACACTCTTGTAATCAAGATGGTCATAATGACTGTGTGAGATAGTTACTACGTCAATATTAGGTAAATCGTCGATTTTCATTCCTGGCGCCATATATCTTTTTGGTCCTGCAAAATTTAATGGGGATGCTCTCTGAGTAAAATGTGGATCCGTAAGAACATTAATGTCTTTATTTTGATATAAAAAAGACTCATGTCCTATCCAGGTAATGACGATATTCACATTTTCATAAATTTCTTTGTAATTAGGTACTTCAACTTCGAATTCAAAAGTTTCTAAATTTTTACTTCTTCTCTCCCAACTCCATTTTAATAATTTATTAAAGCTACTCTCATATGCCACTCCACTTGTGTTTGCATATGTACCATCTGCAAGATGATGTGCTGGTCTATTAGTTATTTCGTTGGAGTAAGCTTGAAAAGAATACAATAGGAAAAAGCTCAATAAAGCTGCTTTGATAAAATTATTTATCATTTAAATTCCAGAGTATTGCTAAGCAAATGCTCTTAGATACTGGAAGTATAAAAAGTACTGTTGCTATCGTTAATGGGATCCATGCCACAGCTTGCAACCAAAGATCAGGGGCATAAACTTGTTCAATAAATAATACGAGTGGTACAATGATATGGCCGGCAATAATGATTGTAAGCCATGGCCCAAAATCATCAGTTCTATAAATTGAGAGATCTTCATCACAATAATTGCAATTTGATTTTAGCTTAAGATATTTTTTATAAATACTTGCTTTACCGCAACGCGGGCATCTTTTAAATATTGATCGAGATAGAGCAAGAACTAGTGATATTTTCATAATAGTTATTACTCACTGACAATAAATTCATTACTTGAGTCCACTAACCAGTCCCATAAGTATTCGGCAAAACTCCATCGAACAGAAATATCAAAAACAGGTTCATCAGAAAGCCTGTCAATCAGAACTGTTGCTTTGCTGATATATGACTGTGCACATGAGTTTTTTTTCAGTAAGTTTTTTTCAAAATTAAGTGGGCATGCTTTACTGAGCACCTCAATACTTTTAGGACCGCTTAATCTCATTGTAAGATAGTAATCAGAAACATCAGTGAGAGCATAAAATGATTCCTTAAGTTTTTCCTTTAAATTATTGATAATATTGGATTTATTTTCATCACTACATAGTATTAAATACTCATTGGGCCCGAGCCATAACACTCTACCTTCATCGTTGCCGCTAACTTCTCCTGATAATTTTGGTAGAATATAGTTAAAATAATTTTCAATTACTTCTCTAGCTTTAAGATCGTTTTCTTTAACTCTTAAGTTTAGTTTTCCAATAAACTCATTTTGCTGCAGGGAAATGTTATCTGAGTTGATTGGGATTTTATCAGCTAATGGCGATAAATGGTTTTTATCATTATTCATTATTTTTATTTCCCTCCTTATCATAAAAAACTGTGTCAGCGATTGTCGCTTCTATAACCTTTCCGTTCATAAGGGGAATTTCAACTTTTTCGCCAAGGTGGTTTGAGCCATTTTTAACCATTGCTAGTGCTATCGGGTGGCCCAAGATCGGGCTATAGTAACTTGATGTTACGTGTCCTAGCATTTTCATTGGTGGCTGTTTAAGTGCCTTTTCTACAATATGCGATCCTTCCGGTAGAACTGTTTTTTTATCATTCACAAGAAGTCCAACAAATTTTTTTCTATCAGAACGCATAGTATCTGGTCTTGTAAATGATCGTTTTCCTAAAAAATCTTGTTTCTTTTTAGATACTATCCAGTCCATATTCATATCCATAGGAGTAACACTTCCATCAGTATCTTGTCCTACGATAATAAATCCTTTTTCAGCTCTGAGAACATGCATCGTTTCAGTTCCATATGGAGTTATATTATATTTTTTACCATGCTGCATAAACTGCTCCCAAACAAATCTACCGTATCGGGATGGTACGTTGACCTCAAAACTCAATTCTCCAGTAAAACTTATTCTAAAAACCCTTGAGTCTATATCACACACTTTTCCCTCTCTAAATTTCATAAAAGGAAAATTTTCTTTTGATAAATCAATATCTGTTAATTCCTGAAGAAATTTTCTTGAGTTAGGACCAGAAATTGAGAGAACAGTCCATTGCTCGGTAACTGAGGTGCAAAATACCTCCATATCTAACCATTCTGTTTGAAGAAATTCCTCTAGCCATGACATCACTCTTGCTGCCCCGCCAGTCGTAGTCGTCATATGATAGTGATCTTCACCTAATCTGGTAGTTACCCCGTCATCAAAAATCATTCCATGCTCATTGCACATTAATCCATACCTGCAAGAACCAATTTCTAACTTTGACCAGGCATTCGTGTAGATCATGTCTAAAAATTTCGTTGTATCCGGCCCTCTTAAATCAATTTTACCAAGTGTGGATGCGTCAAGCATCCCAAGACTATTTCGTACTGCTAAACATTCTCTCTTCACTGCATCATGAATATTTTCCTTCTTTTTTGGGAAATAATATGGTCTTTTCCATTGACCTACGTCTTCAAAAACGGCGTTGTTCTCTTCATGCCATTTGTGAATTGAAGTTCTTCTTTCGGGATCAAATAAATGGTCAACACTTCTTCCCGCTATTGCACCAAAAGTTTGAGGTGAAAAAGGAGGTCTAAATGTTGTATGCCCTATTTCATCTACTGGTTTATCATGAATATGTGACATCAATGCGAGCGCGTTTACATTTGAAGTTTTCCCTTGATCAGTTCCCATTCCAGTTGTTGTATATCTTTTGGTATGCTCGACACTGATATACCCTTCTCTTTGTGCTAAGAAAATATCGGCAGCCGTGACATCATTTTGAAAATCAATGAAATGCTTTGAGCCCTTTGTAACCTTTTTCTTGCCAAGCATATAAGGTTCAACCGAAGACTCTGTAAAGGAGATTTCTTCCTCACCTGTCCAATTGATACTATCTGCAATTTCATAGTTTAGATCTTTGGCAGCATTAAGACCCTCCTGATAAGAGTGATTTAAGTTTTTTGATAGATCAAAACATCCGTTGTTACATCCAATAATAATTTGATCTTGAATTAATTTATCAGGAACGAAGGTATTTAATACGTTATCGTATCTTAATTTTCCTCTTGATTGACTGAATAATTGAACAGCTGGATTCCATCCACCTGACATTAAAATACAATCAGTATCCAGGGTTATGCATTCACCAGAAAGTTCATTTTGTTTTCTATCAACTTTTTGAACTTCTATTTGATTGACCTTTTTATTTCCATTTGTAGAGATTATTGAAGATGACGAATATAGTTTTATTCCAAGGTCTTCACATTTTTTTTGAATTCTTGAGTCAATATTATCTCTCGTATCAACTACTGATAACTTTGCACCTTTATCATTAAACTCGAATGCCGTTTGATAAGCATGATCATTGTTTGTGAATAGGACTACCGACTTACCTGGTAGAACGCCATATCTTGATAAGTACTTCTTTCCCGCAGATGCCATCATTATTCCTGGCCTATCATTATCGGCAAATACAAGTGGTCTTTCAAAAGCGCCTTGTGCTAATACAATTTTTTTTGATCTTACTCTCCAATATCTTTCTCGAGGTAGAGTTTTTGATAGTTGATCACAGTGATTAGTCACTTTTTCTAAAGCTGTAAGATAATTATAGTCATAATATCCCATCGCAGTAGTTCGTTTTAGAATACGAACATTATCCATTGAGTACAATTCATCGACTATGTTCTTGATGTATTTAATGCCATCTTTTTCATTAATTGAAAAATTATAATCTAATAAGTAGCCTCCAAGTTCAGGGTTTTCATCAATTAATAATACGCTGCATCCTGAGCGACCTGCAGCAAGTGCAGATAGTAACCCCGATATTCCTCCACCTACGATTGTCAAATCACAATAGTAAAACTTTTGTTCATAACGGTCAGGGTTCTTTGCAGTTGGTGAATGCCCCAATCCAGCTGCTTTTCTAATAAAGTGTTCATAAAACAACCATAAACTCGGTGGCCATTTAAAAGTTTTGTAGTAGAAGCCAGCAGGAAATATACTTGATAAAACATTATTTAATGAACCAATATCGTAATTTACAGAAGGCCAACAATTTTGACTCGCTGCTTCAAGACCTTCGTACAGCTCTATTTCTGTCGCTCTCATATTTGGTTCTGTTCTTGCACCTAAACCTAACTGAACTATCGCATTGGGCTCCTCAGAACCTGCAGTCAAAATTCCTCTAGCGCGGTGATATTTAAAACTTCTCCCAACCAAATGAACATCATTAGCAAGCAATGCTGATGCTAAAGTATCGCCATGAAAGCCTTTATATTTTTTTCCATTAAAAACAAAATTTATAACTTTGCCACGATCAATTCGACCACCGTACATTGTTCTATTTTGATTAGACATCTGTGACTCCTGGTTTTTGATCGCCCATCTTGTAAGTCTTGATAATTTTATCGCTGACAGTATCTCTCATCACATTGAACCATCGCCTGCAGCCATGGTCATGAGTCCATCTTTCAAAATGTATTCCTTTGGGATTATTTCTAAAGAAGAGGTACTCTCCCCACTCTTCATCACTAACTTCTGCTGGATTATCGGGTCTTGCTATATGAGCTTCCCCGTGACACGAAAATTCAGTTTGATCTCTTTCACCACAGTATGGACAGTTAATAACAAACATAAAATTAGTGAGCTACAGCTGCTGCTGCGGCTTCATCTACTAAAGCGCCAGAATAATGTCTGTCTAGTGAAAATGGAGCTGCAATATCATTTGGCTCACCTTTTGAAACAGTTTCAGCAAATACATGAGCTGATCCTGGAGTAGCTTTAAATCCTCCTGTCCCCCAACCGCAGTTAATAAATAAATCTTTCACTGGAGTCTTTCCAATTATAGGACTTCGATCAGGTGTTACATCCACAATACCTCCCCAACTTCTCAGCATTTTTAACCTTGAAAATATTGGAAATAGTTCAACTAATGGAGCCATCATATGTTCAATCATATCAAATGAACCTCTTTGAGAGTACGAGTTATATGCATCAGAACCTGCACCGACAACTAATTCACCCTTATCAGACTGACTTACATAAACATGCACAGAATTAGACATGATGACACAATCTAAAATTGGCTTGATCGGCTCACTTACAAGTGCTTGAAGAGGAACAGAATTAATAGGTAAAGTAAAGCCTGCCATGTCGGCTAATACAGATGAATGTCCTGCGGGTACTAATCCAACCTTATCTACCTTAACAGAACCTTTTGTTGTTTGAAGTCCCACGACTTTTCCATTTGAAATATCAATTCCTTTTACCTCACAATTTTGAATTATATCGACACCAAGATTTTCTGCAGCCCTTGCATATCCCCAGGCAACAGCATCATGTCTTGCCGTACCTGCACGCCTTTGAAGTAACGCGCCCAACACGGGATATCTACCATGCATATTCATGTGAGGAATTTTTTTTGCAACTTGTTCCTGGTTCAGAATCTCAGCATCTATTCCGTTCAAGTAATTTGAATATCCTCTTCTAGTAATTTCTTGCATATCATGGACTGAATGAGCTAGATGAAACAGTCCACGTTGAGAAAACATTACATTAAAATTTAGTTCACTTGAAAGACCTTCCCATAAATTAACTGCATGATTGTAAAGTGCTGCACTTTCATCCCATAAATAGTTAGATCGTATAATTGTTGTATTTCGACCAGTATTACCACCACCAATCCAGCCTTTTTCAAGAACAGCAATATTTTTTACACCAAATTCTTTGGCAAGATAATAAGCTGTACCAAGTCCATGACCTCCACCACCTACAATAATAACATCATATTCGGGTTTAAGCTCTGGACTGCTCCATGCCTTTTCCCAATTCTCATGGTATGAAAATGAGTTACGAACTAAATTGTAAAAAGAATATTTCATATTTAAAGTCTCTCCAACGAGTAAGGCGCTAAATCAATATCAGTTTTATTTGCACAAACTTTTTGGGCTATCAGTTTTCCTGATATGCCTCCTAATGACCATCCAATGTGCTGATGACCAAAACAATAATAAATATAAGGGTTTTTTGAAGATTGTCCAATAACTGGAAGTGAATCTGGAACAGAAGGTCTAAAGCCAACCCAGGATTGGGCGGGACGATTAGACTGTGGGAATATTGATTTAAGGGCTCTTTCTAAAAAATTAATAACCTTAGGGTTTTCTTCATAATTTGTATCACCAAATTCGACTATTCCTCCTGTTCTGAGTCCATCTTCCATAGGAGTAAAATACGTTCCTCTTTCTTGCCAAGAAATAGGACGTGAAATAATATCCTTTAGCTCAGGATTCATAATGTGATAGCCACGCTCTGCTTCCAGTGGCACTTTGTCGCCTGTAGCTTCTACCAAACTTTTTGACCAGACCCCAGAGGCAATAATAACTCTGTCAAATACTTCATTTGTAATACCTGTGCTTATTTGCAATTTGCTTTTTTCTACCTTTTCAATATTTGTTACTTTTTCTTTTTTGAAAATGCCTCCCTTACTCACAAATAAATCAATTAATAACTCACTTACTTTTTTTGGATTCTTTGCAAAGTAGCTCCCCTCAAACAATGCGCCTTTATAAAAAATATTATTTATATTTGGCTCTAAATCTGAGATGTCATCATGATTAAGAATTTGTATCTTTATTCCTGTTTGTTCACGTTTACTAAAATCTTTTTTTGCTGAATTAAAAAATAATCTTGTTGACCATCCGTACATAATTGAGTTTCTAGATAAATAAGGTTCTACGCCAGCCTCTTTAAATAATTCTTCATATCCGTCATCCATTTTAGAAAGAAGCTTGGTTAAATTCTTTACTGTTACGTTTACATTGCTATTTCTGCAGTTGTATAAATAATTAAGAATCCAAGGCAAAGTCTTATTGAGTCTTTTAAATCTTATAAAAAGTGGACTGTTTTTATTTAAAAGAAGATATGGGAAAAGATAAAAAAAATGACGAGGAGTTGGTAGGAATATTAGCATACCGTGCATAGGTTCCTGCATTCCCAAAGCTAGCTTGACTGCCAGGGTCATTCATGTCAAACAAAGTAACATCTTGTCCATATTTCTGTAACCAATTAGCAGAAGAGATACCAACAATTCCTGCGCCTATTACTGCTATCTTCATATAATTTTATTTCTAGTTAGATCTCATTTCAATCAATCTACTTACTGTCCTTTGAAATTTATCTTTAAGGTAAAATGCACTTCCTAACTTTTCAATTTCTTTATCAGAACTAATAATAGTTTGAATTTGATTATCATAAAGTACATCAATCAGGTTGATAAACCTCTCTTGCATATTTGCGTTGGCATTGCTAAAAATTGGAACATTCTCAACTATAATTTTATCCATATACTTAATCATCTCAAGATAGTCCTCGGCACCAATATGTTCTCCACAAATTTGCTCAAACTGAAACCAGGCAATGCGATTTGCTAGTCTTCTTATTACAAAGTCTCTCTTTTTTATTGATATAATTTCGTCCTTGGGTGTGTAACCTTCAATCATTTTTTCATATATATCCTTTATTTTAAGACTACTCACTGAAGAATTAGCAATAAAAAAGGTCTCTTGATTATTTAGATTTTTTGTTCTGTAATCTGTATCTATATCTAAGTGGTGAATAATTGAATTATCTTTAAGTATTTTTATAAAGGGAAGAAACAACTCTCTCTGCAAACCATCTTTATACAAATCTTCAGGCTTGCTATTTGATGTAAGAATTACATAAACATTATTTTTAAATAACTCAATAAATAGATGGCCAAGTATCATGGCATCAGCAATATTGGTTACTTGGAATTCATCAAAAAAGATAAATTCATATTTATCTTTAATTTTTTTCGCTAGCTGGGCAATTAAAAATTCTTTGTCTTTATTTTGACTTCTTAAAGAATGTAATTCGTCATGAACTTCGATCATGAATTTATGAAAATGAATTCTTTGTTTATTTTTTACTGAGTCACTAAAAAGATCCATAATGAGAGTCTTGCCAATGCCAACACCTCCATGAATATAGAAGCATTTCTTTTTTCCATTACTCGGTGTATCAAATATTTTAAAAATAAAACTCTTCTTCTTATAACTTAAGAACTGATCAAGTTCATAAATTAAGAGTTCTTGTTTATGATTATATTCTACTTGCTCCTCTGAACAAATTTTCTTATAGAAAGTGATTGCACTAGACACAAAATATTTATTTAAGCTCTTATTTTGTCGTTTTTAGGATCATACGGACTCTCTGGTATAACTGTAACATCGTGCATATTGCCTAATATATCAATTTGTAATTTTGTACCAACTTCTGACTGAGCAGGACTCACCATTGCAAGAGCAAGTGATTTATTCACTCTAAATCCATAATTACCACCTGTTGCTCTGCCTACTACCTTTCCATTACTGTAGATAGGATTGTTACCTAATACATCAGCATCTGTAACTCCATGTACTTCTAATGTGACAAAAGAATTTTCAAAGCCTTTTTCCCTCCATTGTACAAGCGCATCTCTTCCAATAAATTGACCTTTATTAGGATGAATGAACCGATCAATGCCTGATTCGTATCCAGCATACTCAATTGATAACTCTGTACCGATTAACTTATAAGATTTTTCTAATCTTAATGAGTCCATGGCTCTGATTCCAAAAGGTTTTATACCCAGATCTTGTCCTGCATCCATTAATGCATCAAAAATATGATTTTGAACCTCAATCGGTGAATGTATTTCCCATCCAAGTTCACCCACAAAGTTAACTCTTATTGCCAATGTTTCAGCACTGCCAATTTTAATATTTTTACCCGATAACCATGGAAAAGCTTCATTGCTGAAATCATCAGAGGAAACACGCTCTAGCAACTCCCTAGACTTAGGGCCTGCAATAACCAATACCCCCATTTGATTGGTGATATTTTCAAATTTAACACTTCTATCTTCTGGCATATGCTTTTTGATCCAATCATGATCTAATCTTTGCCATGCACCTGCTGAAACACAGTAAAAACTGTCTGTAGATTCTCTCATTATTGTAAATTCTGAATGAACTCCACCTTTTGTATTTAGTGCATGACATAAATTTGTTCTGCCAATTTTTTTAGGAAGTTTATTAGCGACTAGATTATCAAGAAACTCTTCGGCACCTGGTCCACTAATTCTACATTTTGCAAAGGCACTCATGTCAAGCAATCCTACGTTTTCCGAAACATTCTTACATTCATTGCCAATGTGTTCAAACCACGCAGAGCGCCTAAATGACCAATCATCCTCTTGAGGAACTCCTTCTGGTGCAAACCAATTGGCTCTTTCCCAGCCAAATTTCTGTCCAAATACAGCCCCAAGATTTTTTAATCGATCATAACATGGCGCTTGTCTTAATGGTCTTCCAGCAGGTCTTTCTTCATCAGGATAATGAATAGTAAATACATTAGCGTAAGCCTCTTCATTTTTTTTAATTAAATAAGCTTTCGAGGCATAATCGCCAAACCTTCTTGGCTCAACACCAAGCATGTCAATTGTAGGTTCACCGTCTACGATCCATTCTGCTATTTGCCATCCGGCACCTCCTGCTGCTGTAACACCGAATGAATGGCCATCATTCAGATAAAGATTTTTTCTATCCCATGCAGGGCCTATAATAGGACTTCCATCTGGCGTATAACAAATTGCTCCATTGTAAACTTTTTTAATTCCAGCCTCACCAAAAATTGGGACTCGATTTATTGCATGCTCAATATGTGGGCCTAGTCGATCAAGATCCTCTTGAAATAATTCATATTCACAATCTTTGCTGGGACCATTTACATAACAAGCTGGTGCTCCTTTTTCATATGGACCCAAGATAAGTCCTCCTGCTTCTTCTCGCATATACCATGCACCATCTGAGCCTCTTAACACCCCCATTTCAGGAAGGCCTTCTTTTTGTCTCTCTAAAATTTTTGGGTGCGCTTCTGTTACAATGTACTGATGCTCTACAGGGATTACAGGTATGTCTAAACCAACCATCTCACCTGTTTGTCTTACAAAATTACCTGAACAAGAAACTACAACATCACACTTAATCTCACCTTTATCAGTTGTCACAATCCAACTGTCATCAGGCAATTGCTCTAGGCCCGTTACTGCTGTTTGTCTATAAATTTCTGCTCCAAGTGCTCTCGCTCCTTTTGCAAGTGCTTGTGTTAAATCATTTGGTTGAATGTAACCATCTTCAGGATGTTGTATTGCTCCAACAAGTCCATCAATAGAACATAGCGGCCAAGCTTTTTGAATTTCTTCAGGTGTAAGAAAATTTACCTTAACTCCAATAGTTTCAGCAACACCAGCATATTGCCTGTATTCATCCATCCGATCTTGGTTCTCAGCCAGTCGTATATTGCTAACCTCCCTAAAACCAACATCTTGTCCTGTTTCTTTTTCAAGCTCTTGATAAAATTTGACAGAGTATTTATGAATTTGTCCAACCGAATAACTCATATTAAATAAAGGCATGAGACCAGCCGCATGCCAGGTTGAACCTGAAGTTAGCTCTTTACGTTCACATAAAACGACGTCTGACCATCCTTTTTTTGCAAGATGGTATAACGTACTTACTCCAACTACACCGCCACCTATGACGACAACTTTAGCTTTATTCTTCATGAATTAAGGGCCTGCCCAGTCAACAGCGCAGTATTCAGCGCTTCCCCCAGTGAAATCCCAATTACGACCGTGATCTCTAATCCGACTTCTTTTTGACCCTTTACAAACTATTATCTCTGGCGCAACCCAATACTTTAAATTTGAAACTTTCACAACCTCACCACGTTCTTTGCCCGCTTCATGCTCAATGCGCCCATCAAGTATTTCAGGTATCGTAAATGACCATCCTTCATCAGTTTCTTTATATGAAATAGAACATCTTTTAACCCCAAGAAAACTTGCTATCATATGTCTAAACCAGCCTGTCTGCCCGCCAGCTTGGCCAGAAAATATTACTGCCAAAGCATCTGCTGCATCATCAGAAGCTTTTTCATCAATGTATAGACCAGCAGTCCAACCCCCTGAACCCAGCGGTCCTGGAACCTCTAAAAGTATAGCAACATTCAATCCACTTAAATCCATTATACCTTTGACCTCTCTCTTTATGGGGTTAAACCCAGACCACTTTTCTTCAGCATAGCCTTCCTCGATGTTAATACCCCACCATGAAAAACATTTGCCGTTAGGTGAGTTAGGTACAGCCTTTCCAAGAGACATAGGACAATTGCAAAAAACATCACAATTGCAATTAAGTAAAAAATTTCCTTTTATTTCCCAGTGTAAGTTTAATGGATTTACAGTCATAGAATTAAATAAATATTAAGTACGCTCCCCAACCTACTAGAAGAAAGCCTAGAAATCTAGAGCTAAGTTTCTCATATGGGAGCATTTTTTCAATTAAAACAACGATTGTTAATACAGCAACCCACAGTAAATTCATAACGCCGTTCACAAACAATAATAACATCAATACCCAGCAACATCCGAGGCAAAAAACTCCATGCTGCAAACCAACATATGCGACATTCGCATATCCTTTTATTGGTCCCGACATTATAAACGAAAGAGGATTTCTGCACTTTTCAAGACAAGTATCTTTCAAGCTTGTAAATTGAAAGGCTCCTGCTCCTATTAAGACTAATCCGGCTAGAATTTTGTTTTGAATAGCGCCCATCATGTCTACGACTCCACTGTTGTGCAGTATATATTGAAGTGTACAGGCTAAAAGTGAAAAGAATATCCAGATTAAAAAATATGTAGATGAAATAATTATCATTTCTAATAAAGGACTTGAAGTTATTTGCATATTTGATCGCATAAGTCTAAAGACATTGAGAAAAATAAAAGTGGAAGGCAACATCATAGCAAACATCATTATTGTCCACATTACAAACATCACAATAAATTCACTAACCGTCCATTGACCAGTCATCGGCATCATCAAGAAATTAATTGCTGATTTTGTCTGATTCATTTCCATAGAATTAGTTTTCATGGAGTCTTCTGTTATATTTCCCATTTCCATTTCATTATCAGACATTGTTTCCATTGACATATTCATTGAATCTTCATTTTGCATTGTCATGTCCATTGAGGGCTGAGCAGACATCAAAAATAAGTAATACCAAGCAAGAACCACCAAAGATGAAAGTGAAATAAGTGTTACGGTATATTCAAATCTTAATGTTTTCATATTCAATGCTCGGTATAATCCTTATTACTATTTTGTTTCTCAACTTCAAATAATACAATGATTTGTCCCGCTGTTTCAAATGTCAATGTTCCCTCTAAAGACATTCCCTCTATGAGTTCAATTTTAAGGTTTGAGAACATAATATGATGGTTTCCAGGTATAAGCGATTTAGCTTTTTGTGCGGGTAAATCGATATAATCAACTTTTATCATTTTTGTCATTCCATCTTTTACTTCTGTGGAATACAATTCTGCGTCTGCAAAATTTACTTCTACACCCACCAAGCGATCAATTTCATACCCCATATTAACAATTTTCATATATCCGGCCGCTGACCCAGATGAGATTGAAAATTTA
This sequence comes from uncultured Pelagibacteraceae bacterium, assembly GCA_902580665.1. Taxonomy (GTDB): domain Bacteria; phylum Pseudomonadota; class Alphaproteobacteria; order Pelagibacterales; family AG-422-B15; genus CACNXQ01. The sequence goes on from CACHLP010000006.1 coordinate 42,969, forward strand.
ATATGAGGATGATTAATATTTATATGCTTTTCCTGAAACTGATGTGCATGTGAAACTTTTAATAGATTTAAAAATATTATCATGACTAAGAATTTTCTAGCCATACTAATCTCTTTCAGTTGAGAACATACATACTTCATTTACACAAGTGAAAACACATAAAAGTTTTTGATCTTTATTATGATAAGATGCCCATAGTTCTGTTTTTTCATAGGTTAAAAGTAATTCAACATTTGAGTTACAGTTTTTCTCATTAGCTTTTTCAATAGCCAAACTTTCATACATTTGTTTATTGCTTTCAGAACAAGACAGAATGATTATAGGAAATAATATGAATATTATTTTTTTCATTTTTACAGTTTCTTAATATCTTCAACCATTTTATCAATACTTGATCCGAAAGGTAAAATGCTTTGAAGTGTGTTTGTATCATCGAAAATATAATAGAAAGCAGTATGCTGTACCATATAGTTAGAATTGTCTTCTCCAGCTTCAGTTTGTTTGGAGGCACTTAAGTGATTTTGATGCTCTGAAGTTGTCGCTGGCTCTACATGTACAAAAAAATCTTTCCAGATTGGCATTAGTGACTCATGACTTCCTGTTAGGCCAATGAAATCATCGCCAAAGTTGATCAAAAATTCTTTTAATCTTTCTGGACTATCTCTTGCTGGATCAACAGTGACAAAAAAAAATTTTATTTTCTCGGTTGAAAAATTTTCTCTATTTAATTGCTCAATGGCATTGCTCATCAAGTTTGCGCTTATAGGGCAAATATCTGGACAGTGCGTGAAACCAAAAAAAAATACTTTACTGAAGCCATCGTAACTTGATGTAGATACATTATTTCCCATATGGTCAACTGCTTCAAAATTTAAAAGTATATTGTTAGAGGGAGACGTTCGATCTTTATTAAATAATTCTGAGACTGCCCAACCTGCGACAATTGCAAGTAATATAATTGATATAAATAAAAATTTATTAATTATATTCTTTGAAAACATTATTCCATTTTTTCTAGTCTTGAACTAAATGGTAACGGTACGACCTCAACTTCTCTTTCTTCGCCATCATGATTAATATTAAATACATCCTCAGAGTTGGTTAGATTAATATCAATGTATCCAAGGGCGATATTGCATCCAAAATTAGGGCTATAGATTGTACTAGTCACAAATCCTTGCTGTTCCGCATTTTTATCAAACAGAGGAATTCTAGCCATATTATAACCTATTTTTTTTCCTGAAATTTTAAATCCAGTGAATTGTTTCTTAATGCCTTCGTCTCTTATTTTGAGAAGAGCTTCTTTGCCTACAAAATCAGCCTCCTGATCAAGATCATAAAACTTAGGAAGATTGAGCTCTAAAGGGTTTTCCTCTAGGGATGTATCACCTTGATGCGAAATCATACCTGCTTCAATTCTATCTATTTGATTTGGGCAACTAGGAACAATCCTAAATTCTTTACCAGCATCCATTAGAGAGTTCCAAAGTGTTGGGGCATCAATTTCTCGAGTGATGTATATCTCATAACCAAATTGATTACTCCAGCCACTTCTAGCAATAATAATATCTATTCCAAAAAGATTAGTCTCAATAAATTGATAGTATTTTAGACCCATTATCATCGGATCATCATTTGTTACTTTTCTAATAAGTTCTTTTGATCTTGGTCCTTGTAAAGATAAAGGACATGCTTCAGGTTCTGAAATTTTCACGTTAAATTTTTCAGATAGAGCAACACCTTTGCACCAAAGGATTGCGTCGGAGTCTGCAATACTTAACCAGAATTTGTTTTCATTAAATTTTAATATTAATGGATCATTGATAATTCCACCATTTTCGTCTGTCATGAAGGCGTATCTACAAAAACCATCCTTAAATGTAGATAGGTTTCTCGGAGTCATATATTGAACAAATTTTGCTGCATCTTCTCCAACAACTTCTACTTGTCTTTCTGCTGCAACATCCCATAACGTCACATCATTAATTAATGAATGATATTCCTGCTCAGGTGTAGTGTATCCTACAGGCATCGTCATATGATTATAAGTAGTGAAATTAGTTGCTCCAGATTTTATAGTCTCATCAAAGAAAGGCGACTTTCTAACTCTGGGTGTGTAAATAATTCCTTTTGACATAAGCAATCTCCAAATTGATCCGAACTTATAAACTAAAAAATGAAAAAAAGTAAATCATTTTCATAATAATATATTTACTTAATTAATCTTTAAACGATAATTAACAAGCTATGAATCATAGGTATAAAAAATTTTTAGAGGTTCTCCGTTCAGGGGATACTATATTGCTTGATGGAGCCACTGGATCTGAACTTGAAAACAGAGGTATTAAAATGGATAATTCATGGTGCGCAACTGCCTCGCTTGAGTTTGATATTCTAAAACAAATCCATAAAGACTACATTAATGCTGGAGCAAAAATAATTACAACAAATACCTATGCTTCAAATCGAATGATATTAGAAGTGGCTGGAGTTGAAGAAAAATTTGAAGAAATTAATCTGGCTGCAATAAATGCAGCGATCCAGGCAAGAGAAGAATGTGGTCAAGATGACGTTCTTGTGGCAGGATCCTTGTCTCACCAGATACCTTATGAAGATGCTTTTAGATCGCAAGAAGAAAAAGATAAATATATTAAGAAACTTACCCCAGAATATTTTCAAAAATCTTTTGATGAACTGGCATTTTTTTTAGCGGATAACGGATGTGATTTTATTTTATTGGAGCTGATGTACAGGCCAGATCGAATTGATATAATTTTTGATTCAGCAAGCAAAGTTGGTTTACCGGTATGGGCTGGGTTTTCTGCTAGAAACAAAGATGGCTTGATAGCTCTTACTACTGATTATGAGTATAGTTTTAAAAAAATGATCAGCAATGTTAAACACCATAGATTGGATGCAGTTGGTATAATGCATTGTGATATGAGTGTAATGGAAGAAAGTATAAAAGAACTCAAGGAAATATACGATCTTCCTATAATGGCTTATCCAGAAGTAGCTGTATTTAATTTTCCACACTATGACATGAGCAATGTAATTCAGCCAAATGATTATTTAATCGAAGCCAAAAAATGGAAAGACGCAGGAGCGCAGATTATCGGAGGTTGCTGTGGTACAACTGTTGAGCACATAAAAGTACTGAACAAATTATAAGTTATTCTTTTTTTATAACTACGTTTGAGGCAAAAATAATCTCTGTTAATCCTGCCAAGATTATAAATGAACTTCCTAATACCTCTCTCCAGCCAAATATTTCATCTGTTAATATGGCAGCGCTAAATGTACCAACTACAATTTCAAAAAGAATGATTATAGAGAATAATCCTGCCCCAATTCTACTAGGTGCACCTAGTATAACCACATTAGTTGGTATATGAAATAAGATGGCTATCAATAAGAGCCATGGCAACATTGTAAGCCAAGAATCTATAGAAGGTGCCGGGCCCATTACATCTCTAAGAAAGTAAGCTTGCACTAAAGTAAATATGCCGCCATAAAAAAAAAATGAAAAAAGAATTGGAAAGATGCCCTCTGGTTTTTTTACTTCCATTCGAACTGCTGAAGCAGCTATAAATATACCGCCTAAAAGTGCTATCCAGTCACCAGAATTTTGTGGAATTGGAATAAATCCATCTTGTCCAAAAACAATCCAAACTCCAGATAAAGCAAGAATAAGAGTGATGTATCTATAGTGGCGTGGAAGCTGCCTAAGGAAGATCATTTCAAAAATAGTTGTCCAAACCGGAGTGATATAAAATAGGATCAAAGCCCTCACTACATCCGTTAACAAAAAGCTATTTGCGTAACATGCAATACCAGCGCCAAATAAGAGGCCAATAACTGGATAATCAAGGCCGAATGAACTGCCTTTATATTTTCTCCAGAAAGCAACTGGAAGCAGAATTAAAAAAGGGATGACCATTTGTGAAATAGTGGCCCAGCCACCAGTTAAGCCACCAGACTCGAGCGCTCTTTGGGGTATCCAAAATAATCCCCATAATCCAGCTGCGATCAATAATGCAAAGCTAATGCTGTAATGATATGGGTGGCGCGAAGTATTCACTTCTGTATAATATAGCAAAAAAAAGGCCTTGTATAATTATACAAGGCCTTAATTTTTATTTTGTTAGTACAGACTTATGGAAGCCAAGCTTGCCAATCGTTAGTACTGTCTTTCCATTCTTGAACTGCTTCTTCAACAGATAAGCCATCATCGCCTACTCTAACAAGCATTTTTGCTTGGTCGACGTTCGCAAACTTCATTTTCTTAAAGAATGCAAGTGCTTCAGCATTTTCTGGTTTCTGCATTGTTGCTGGGTTCATGTAGTTCATAGTGTAATCTTTAGCCCAGTTACTTGCAGGCCAAGATCCCATACCACAATCTTGCCAGTTGTTTGCCTCAGTGAAAGAGTCGCAAGGTTGGTGAGGAGGAAGACCAATTCCTACCATTTCATTTTTACCAAAGAAAAAATGTGGCTCCCAAAGGTACATTAAGAATGGCTCTTGTCTATCGTAAGAACCTTGTGCCTCTGCGAGAAGCGCAACCTCTGTTCCA
>CACHLP010000007.1 GCA_902580665.1 uncultured Pelagibacteraceae bacterium
CTCAAGTTCTTCAGGGTGATAAATTTCTGCAAATATGTTTTCTTTTATTTTTATTCCATACGGTCTCTTGAGTGAAGCAAGTGCAATATTTTTTTTCATAATAGGAGACCATAAGGCTGCGGTTACAATTCCAATATCCTCTTTTTTACTGTTATATATTACAGAACCATGTGCCGGCTTATCTCCATCTATGTCCAAACCTACTAAACATCTTTCAGTAGTATTTTCTACTTTTTCTTTTTTAAGTGCTTTCTTTCCAACAAAATATGAGTTTTTGTTTAAGTGCACAAGCCATCCCATTCCAATTTCATAAGGTGACCTCATTCTGGTCGGCCTTAATGAGTCTTCTGCTGCCATAAAGTCTGTATTGGTTTGAATAAATCCAGCTTCAATCCTAGTCATTTCGAGCGCATACATTCCAAAAGGTCTTAATTTTAATTCCTTGCCAGCAATTTCAATATTGTCCCACGTCGTTTCTGCATTTTTTGGATCAATCCACAATTCATAGCCCAAATCACCTGTAAATCCTGTACGTGATATTAAAATATCGAAACCATCAATCTTATATTCTCTCATTTCAAAAGGTTTTAATGTTTCAAGATCTGTTGCTCCAAATTTTTTTAAAGTTGAACAGGATGTTGGCCCTTGAATTGCTAGTGCAGCAATTGTATCTGTCACATCAGTAATTGTAACATCAAAACCATAAGCTGAGTCATTAAGCCAGTTATATATTTTAACAGCACAGCAAAGCATAAATTTTGTTGAAGAAAATTTGAAAATAGTACCATCGTCGATCACCTTTCCATCTTCATTACACCAGATGATATAAGCTACTGTATTGTCCTTCATTTTTGATAAATCTCTGGTAACTAAGTAATCAACAAATTGATGCGCATGATCTCCTGTAATTTCATATTTGCCCATAGGAGTTAGATCCATAACTGATGTTCCATTTCTTGCTGCTGTATATTCAAGCTCGGTAGTTGAGTATTCTGTAGGCACAGTATATCCATTCCAGTTATAATATTTGTTTGTTCGCGAAGCCAAACTGGTTCTTGAATGAAAAGGTGTTTTCTTTAAAGCTGAATATCTTAGATCTTGCGTCATTTAAAAATCATCCAAGACTGCTTTAGCTGCATTTTTGCCTGAAATACCAGTTAAACCACCACCTGGGTGTGTCCCTGCACCGCACATAAAAAGACCATCCAAATGTGTTTTATACTGTGAGGCTCCTGGAATTGGGCGCATCATAAAAAGCTGATCAATTTGAATCTCACCATGATGCCAGTGCCCTCCTGATACATTATATTCTGATTCAATATCGTCAGGGGTTAGTAATTTCTTACGCTCAATGCATTCATTAATATTAGGAGTATATTTGCTAATTATTCTGATAATAGATTCAACGTAACTTTCTTTTATATTTTCCCACCCTTGATGAGTTTTATATGGTGCATATTGCACTTGAATATCTAACTTTGGATTTTGATCAGAGTCTTTTTTTACACATATCTCAAGTGTTGGCTCTAGTGAAAGCTTATCAAACTTGCTTGGATTAAATGTTTCTTCAATGTAATCAATAGATGGCGCAACAACTATTCTGCTGTCTAAATCATTGTCATCGCAATTGTTAAAACTAGGGAGCTTATCCAGCTCTAAAATGAGTTTGGCAACTCTTCCTTTGGAGCGATGATGTTTTATTTTCCTCTTTACGTCAGTATCAAGGTTTTGAGAACCGAGCAGTGAAAAGTATGTTGAACGTGGATCTGCATTTGAAATAATTTTCTTAGCATACATTTTTTCACCATTGTTTAGCTCAACACCTACAGCGCAGTCGTTTTCAATAATACAATTTTTAACAAAAGCTGAAGTTTTTATTTCTACATTATTACTTTTGCATTTTTCAATTAAATTTTTAGTGAATTGATCATTGCCACCCTCTATTTGAAATATACCACCGAATAAAGAATTGTTATGGATAGCCATTCTATACAATAAGTTTATGAGAGAGCCTGGTGAACGCGGGCCTAAATTAGAACCTATAACAGAGTCATGCGCTATCAATCCTTGAAGTAGTGTATTTTCAAAATTATCTTCAAGTTCATCAGCTATATTTACACCAATCATTCTAGCAAACTCATTAAAATTTTTCTTTCCTAACAACCTGACATTCAATCCAAGCTTAAAGAGTTTAAAATAGTCAGAAAAACTATTGTTCATTATTCGTGGTGGTGATGCCATCATGAAAGAACTTAAGGTTTTTGAGAATTTTGACATTTTTTCATGAAAATCATTAAAACGATCAGCATCATGAGAAGAAAATGTTGAGATAGATTTATGATCAATGTGTTGATTGCCTACAAGTCGTATGTGTTGTCCAGTTTCAGATAAGGCAATTGTGGTCTTTGGTATGTAGTTTATTTGCATTCCACCAATCGAGCTTGAAACGGCAGATGTTATTGGAGGAACATAGTTGGTAATATCATTATTGACCATGCCACCACATTCCTTTCTGGCTTCGCAGATTAATACTCTTTTATTTTTTCTAGCAAGGACGTTTGCGCAAACCAATCCATTATGACCTCCACCAATTATGATGGCATCAAAACTCGAATTGCCTGACATTAATAATAATTTCCTTTTTGTGGAACGTTCATGTCTAATAGAACTTCACGAGCTGCGTTAGCTCCTGGTGCACCCATTACACCTCCACCTGGATGTGTTGAAGAACTACATATGTACATATTTTTTAATGGAGTCCGATACTGAGCATATCCAGGAACTGGCCTGTTGAACATTAATTGGTCCATTGTCAACTCTCCTTGAAAAATATTACCCTCCGTCAAACCAACCTCGTTTTCTAATTCAAGTGGTGTACGTACCTCATAATGATTAATTAAGTCTTTAAAGTTAGGGGAAAACTCAGCAATACAATCAACAATGTGTCTTCCAAATTCTTGCTTTCTCTCTTCATTCCAACCACCGTTTGCAAGGTTAAATGGGACGTACTGAATAAATACAGACATATAATGTTTACCTGGCTCAGCCATTGTAGGGTCACTTTTTGATGGAATGCACATATCAACATATGGATTACGAGACCATTCCCCCCTTTTCCAATCATCGTAAGCTCCTTCCATCTCTTCTATCGTTTCTGTGAAGTGCATGTCTCCACCACCGCCTGGATCACCTTCAGGAATACAAGGAAAGTCTGGTAAACCATCTAATGCAATATTTAATTTGCCAGATGAACCCCTTATCTTAAAATTTTTAACACTTCGCACAAAATCATCTGGAAGGTCCTTCTCTTCAGTAATCTTTAAAAAAGTTCGTTTGACATCAAGGTTGGAAACTATTTTCCGAGCATAGTATTCATCTCCATTTTGTGTAGCAACACCAATTGCTTTTCCTTTTTTTGTAATAACATTTGTTACTTCGCTACTTGGTTTTACTTCTCCTCCATGATCTTTCAGACAGCCCATCATTGCCTGAGTAATAGATCCCATTCCACCTCGTGCATATCCCCATGAACCAACTGATCCATCAACCTCACCCATGTAGTGGTGCAACAATACATAAGCTGATCCTGGTGAGCATGGGCCTAGAGCAGTTCCAATAATTGCGCTACCAGCAAGGTGTGCTTTGGTAATTTCACTTTCAAAATATTCTTCTAAGTAATCTCTGATGCTCATCGTGTAAAAGCGAATTGTGTCATAAATTTCTTTTTCTCCTAGTCCACCTAATTCATCTTTTGCAGCAAAATGCTTTGCAAATTCTAGTGCGCCAAATAGGTCTTTTGGCTTAAACGACGTTAAGTCTGGAGGCGTCATTTTAAGAAGAGGCTTAATAATTTTACATTGTCTAAGAACATCACGACTATATCTTTCGTAAGCTTCTGCATCTTTATGAGAATGACGTCTAATAGAGTTAATTGTCATATCGTGATCATGATAATGAGTATAATAATCTCCATTTTTCATCATCGTTGCACTGCCTTCATAAGGAATAATTTGAAGTCCATATTTATAAAGTTCCAAGTCACGCATGATCTCAGGTCTTAATAAGCTACAAACATAGGAACAATTTGAATATTTCCATCCAGGGTACAGTTCTCGGCTAACCGCCGCACCGCCAATCCAATCATTTTTTTCTAAAACGACGACATCGAGTCCAGCTTTAGCCAGATAACTAGCTGCTGTAAGCCCATTATGTCCAGCTCCAACAACTATTACATCATGAGTATTTTTTGGCATAAAATGTACGAATATTGAATTTTCATCATACTGATATTGAATGATTATTCAATACAAAACTACCCATATGATTAAACTTTGTGTATGGTTCTTTTATGAATGTAAGCCCCAAAAAAATTGGCAATCTGCGACCTGAAGAATTTTCGATTAATCATCAAAAATTAATTGATGCAACGATTGAAACTATAGCGAAAAGAGGTCTCGCAGATACTACGATTGCACAAGTTTCTAAGAAAGCAATGGTATCACAAGGATATGCGAATTTTAGATTTAAATCTAAAGAAAATCTTTTGCTCAGTTCGCTAAAATTTTTATCAGATGAATATAAAAACTCTTGGCAGAAAATTTTTGAAGACAGCCGATTAGATCCTGTAGGGAGGGTAATTAAAATCATTGAAAATGATTTCAGTAGTAAAATTGCAAACAGAAATAAAATTGCTGTTTGGGTATCATTTTATAGTGAAGTAAAGTTTCGTCCTTCTTATTTAACAATCTGCCAAAAACAAGATGAAATATATTCATCTCAAATGGAAAAATTAATTACAGAAATAAATAATATAACTAATCAAAACTTTCTTTCCCCAAAAGAAATAAGTGAAACTTATCATTCAATGGTTGATGGATTATGGCAAAGAATTCTATTTGACCCTAAAAATTATTCACATGAATTTTGTAAGGCTCTTATTAAAAAATACTTTAAAAATATTTATACTGATGAAAAACGGTTTGTGTGATCTCTTCCTTTCAATCAATACTTGGAAATAACTACAAAACTTATATTGTTTTATTTTTATGTGCTCTTATCATTGGTATAAAGCTCGGCACACTTATTCCCTTATTATCGTTAATACTAGAATCAAGAGGCTTTAGTAACACACAGATTGGCTTAAACGTTGTAGCTCAACCATTGGCGGTAATTTTATTTGTTAGAATAACACCCATTATTATTCACACGATTGGGTTATCCAGATCTATTGTAATCGCTCAAATCGTGACAATAATTTTATATTTTACCTTTCCCTTGTTTGAAAGTTTGACTGCATGGTTCATTATAAGATTTTTTATAGGTTTTGCAGGAGCACTTGCATGGAATGCATTTGATACATGGATGTTATCAATGGCAGATGATACAAATCGGGGCAAAATAGTAACAATATACAACACGGTATTTATAATTGGGTTAGCAATTGGTCCACTTGTAATTTCTCTCACCGGTATTGAAGGATGGTTTCCTTTTATTGTAATTGCCACTATGTCATTTATAGCAATTATCCCTCTTATAACTCTCGATATAGCGGATATAAATTTACCTGAAAAAAAATCTCTTCCCATATTAACAACTATAATTGCTGCGCCAACAATTTTTGGAGCAGCAATACTTTGTGGATTGGATGATGTAATGTTTGTATCATTTTTTCCAATCTTTATGATAAAGAATCAGTTTTCACAAGACATCGCTCTTCAGTTTGTCACTATTACGTTAGTTGGCGGTGTCATATGCCAGCCCTTAATTGGTATTTTGCTTGATCGAATGAATAAGAGACTGCTCATGAATATTGCTGTCTTTTGTACTTTTATTTGTCCAATAATTATAGGAGTTTTCTTGGGAAACTACTATTTAGTGGCATTAAGCTGCTTTGTTTGGGGCGGAGCAGCAAGTGGAATATTCTCAATATCACTTACAATGTTAGGGGAAAGATATACTGCTTCACAGGTTGCGGGTGCAACGGCAATACTAGTTATGGTTTTTGAGTGCGGTTCATTAATTGGTCCACTTATTGGGGGAAGAGTTATGGATATTTTTGGTCCAATTGGTTTTATATATACAATTGTATTTTTTACTTTTATTTTCTTAATGATTTCAATTTATAGAACTATAAGAAACTAGAAATGACAGAAAATATTAAAAGAGCAACCATGGAATACTCTGATATGATCGGAGAGGTTTTTAATTTGTATAGAGTTTTTTACAACCAGGAGTCAAATGTTGAAATTGCACAAAAATATATCAAGCAGAGGCTTGAAAATAATGAGTCAATTATCTTCTTTCAGGAAGAAGGGGGTACTTGTGCAGGCTTCACACAATTATATCCAACTTTTGACTCAGTGAATGTAAGAAAAAAAATTGTTCTATACGACTTATTTGTAAGAGAAGAGTTTAGAAGAAAAGGTATAGCTAAGTCTTTAATGGATGCTGCTAAAATTTATGCAACTAAGAATAAATTTGGCTCAATAGAACTTTCAACAAATAAAGCTAATATACCTGGCCAATCTCTATATGAGTCACTTGGATATATCAGGGACAATGAGTTCTATAGTTACGATTTAGAAATATGATTATGTGTTTGATCTAAAGATTTTTTTAGTTTTTCACATAATTCATCCACATGAGAGTTATTAAAGATTAGAGGTGGACAGAAAATCATACCGTCTCTGACAGCTCTCATTACTAAGCCATTTTCTATACAATAATCTCTGCATATTGTTCCAACAACACCCGTATCTTCAAACATTTCCATCTTTTCTTTATCTTTAACTAATTCAACAGCTCCAATAAAACTTTTCATCCTGACTTCTCCAACTAACGGATGTTTTTCAATCTCGCGCATTTGTTGCTCTAGATAGATTGATACTTGACGTGATTGCTCAATAAGATTTTCTTCTTTAATAATTTTCAGATTTTCAAGACTTACAGCGCACGCTACTGGATGACCTGAATATGTATAGCCGTGATAAAACTCTCCACCTTCATTGATAATTGTATCACTAACACTGTCTCCAATCATGATGCCTGATAGTGGTATGTAGCCTGAAGTTATACCTTTGGCCATTGTGATTATATCGGGTTTGATATTATACGTGTCAGATCCGAACCAATTACCTGTTCTTCCAAATCCACAAATAACTTCATCAACTACAAGAAGAATATCATACTGATTACATATCTCTTGAACTCTAGGCCAGTAAGAGTCTGGAGGAATGATTACACCCCCAGCGCCTTGAATTGGCTCACCAATAAATGCGGCCACATTATCAGCGCCTATTTCATTGATCTTTTCTTCAATTTTATTTGCTGCAAAAATTCCAAAATCTTCATGGGACATCTCATTTCCGTATTTATACCAATAAGGTGGCAAGACATGTTCAAAACCTGGCATCAAATCGCCTTGCGCATGCATTGCAGTCATCCCACCAAGGCTCATGCCTGTCATTGTACTACCATGATAAGCAAACTCTCTGCTTATAAAAGTTTTCTTATTTGGCTTACCTTTTAGGTCCCAATATCTTCTCACCATTCTTACAACTGTGTCGTTGGCTTCTGAACCACTTGATGAAAAGAATGCATGATTTAAATCATTAGGACTTAATTCTGCTAATTCTCTTGCAAGCTCGATTGATGGAGGCGTCGCAGTTTTAAAAAAAGAATTATAATATGGAAGCTCTTGCATTTGCTTATAAGCAACTTCAGCAAGATTTTTTCGGCCATAGCCCACATTAACACACCAAAGCCCAGACATTGCATCCAATAGCTGCTTATCATCAGATGTAGTCAGATGAACACCGTCTGCCTTTGTTACGATAATACTTCCCTCTTCAGCAAGTGACTTATAGTCAGTAAAAGGATGCAGGTGATGTTTAGTATCAATCTCCTGCCATTGTTTAGTAGTTCTATTTAAATATGCCATAATTTTATTTAAATGCCTGAATGCCTGTTAAATTTCTTCCCATTATCAATGTGTGAACGTCGTGAGTTCCTTCATAAGTTTTTACAGTTTCTAAGTTAACCATATGTCTCATGACATGATACTCATCTGAAATACCGTTGCCACCTAAAATATCTCTGGCGTTGCGACATATATCCAAACTTTTAGAAACATTATTTCTTTTAATTAAGCTTACCATATTGCTATCAGATTGCCCTTTATCCATAAGGCGTCCGACTCTTAATGCGGCCTCCAACGCTAACGCAATTTCGGTTTGCATATCTACTAATTTAGACTGAACCAACTGTGTCCCAGCAATGGGCTTTCCAAACATTTTTCTATCTAGAGCATATTGTCTCGCAGTTGCCAGACAAAATTCAGCGGCTCCAATTGCACCCCATGAAATTCCATAACGAGCACTATTTAAGCATTGAAAAGGTCCACTTAAACCACTTGTTTTGGGTAATATTTTATCTTCAGGGCAAAATACATTTTCCATAATTACTTGTCCTGTTGCTGATGCCCTTAGCGATAATTTTCCTTCTATCTTCGGAGTGGAGAGACCTTTTGAGTCCCTATCAACAATAAAACCTCTAATGACATTTTCTTCATCCTTAGCCCAAATAATTATTACATCAGCATAAGGGGCATTACTAATCCATGTTTTTGTTCCATTCAGTTCATATCCACCTTTTACTTTTACTGCTTTGGTTTTCATGGCGCCTGGATCACTACCAGCATCAGGTTCAGTTAGTCCAAAACTACCTATCAATTCTCCTTTTGCCAGTTTCGGTAGATAATATCCTTTTTGTTCATCACTTCCAAATTTATGTATAGGGTACATTACCAGGCTAGTTTGCACTGACATTATAGATCGATATGCGCTGTCGATTTTTTCTATCTCGCGAGTAATTAGTCCGTAGGAAACATAATTGCTCCCCGCACAACCATAGCCATCTAAATACGATCCAAGAAGACCTAGTTCTCCCATTTCAGTAAAGATTTCCCTACTAAAATTCTCATTTCTATTGTCATCAATTATTCTTGGGAGCAATTTTTCTTTACAGTATGCTCGCACTGTTGATTGCAATATTTTTTCTTCAGCAGAAAGCTGATCATCTAAATTAAGAACATCATCCCAAGCGGAAAGAGATTTTATTTCGGTTTCTTTATTTTGAATATTAATAACCATTAAAATTGTTATATGATATTATGGTAATACTAGTAAACTAATTTCTTCTATGGATACCCAAAAAAAGCCACTTATTGCAGTTTTTGCAGATGTAATTAAGAAAGAGGAGTTGCACCGAACTTACCACGCATCTGGAACCAATTATATTAAAGCTGTTTCTGAAGCTACTAGCTGTATACCGGTGATACTTCCTGCATTTGGATCAAGTGTAGATTATAGAGACACACTTCGTAAATTTGATGGAGTTTTATTAACTGGAAGCCTTTCAAATGTTTATCCAGAATTTTATAATAAAGATAAAATTGTTGAACCATTAGATATTGAAAGAGATAAGACAGTGCTGCCAATGATTGATTTTATATTTGAAAATGAGATCCCTATGCTTGCAATATGTAGGGGTTTTCAAGAAGTTAATGTTGCTTTGGGAGGATCACTGTATGCAGATATTCATGAGGTGCCAGGCAGAATGGATCATCGATGCCCAGAATCTGATGATCCTGACGTACAATTTTCTAAACAACATGAAGTCTATTTAAAAGAAAATGGAAAATTTGAAAAATTAGCTGGCACTCCGACGATCGAGGTGAATTCACTACATACTCAAGGAATTGATGAATTAGCAAATGAATTAGTTGCCGAAGGAGTTGCCAAGGACGAAACAGTGGAGGCAATAAGTTTGTCTGGCTATAGTGGATATTTTTTTGGTGTACAGTGGCATCCTGAATATTCTGCAACCACTGACGATTTTTCTAAAAAGTTATTTGCAAGCTTTAGCGAGTCCGTTGAAAAAAATAGTTTAAAGAAAATTAAATAAAAAAATTACTATAAATAACAGTGCCGACTGTGAGTATAGCTAAAATAAAAACTATAGATTGACGCAAAAAATTTTTTTGACTAAGAAAATTAAAAATAAGACTTCCTGCCCAGCACCATACTGAGTGGGAAACTGATTGTATTAAAAAAAATGTTGAGGCTATAATTAAAACTTCGAGTGTCCAGTTTGAAGTTGAGCTTGTACTTCCAAAAGAAGTGAATTGAGTGTAGGCAGCAATCACCATGGCCCAACCTTTGGGATTAAGAGGGTGTACTAAAATACCATTAAAAAAATTGGGTACTTTACTTTTCGAGTCAATGTTAGAAGTTGGCTTTAAATTTAGAAACATTATTTTATAAGACAACCAGCAAATATAACCTGTTCCAGCAATTTTAATTAAATTAATTACAATTGGGTTAGAATTTAATAAAGACAAAAATCCAAATCCAAGTCCAATGGTTAAAAAAAGTTTTCCAACAGTAACACCGGCAACAAATGGCAATGATTTGAGTAGTCCATGTTGAGCACCAGAACTCATCAATAATAGATTGGCAGGTCCGGGTGTGGTGACCATTATCAATGCAAATATAAAAAAGGCTGGGTAAAGTGAGAGAGTCATAACCCTCTATTTTTGGCTATTGCTTTTGCCATTCCAATGGCTGCTAATAAACTATCACATGAAGCGACAAACTTTTTTGCTATATCCAAGCCAGTTCCATGATCAGGACTGGTTCTTACAAAGGACAGTCCAGCTGTATAATTAATGGTGTTATGAAAATCAATAACCTTTATCGGTATTAAAGCCTGATCATGATACATGCAGATGAATGAATCAAATTTCTTAATATTTGGGTCTCTAAACAATGAGTCCGCGGGATAAGGTCCAGAAACATTTATACCTTTTTCCTTACATGCGTTTATTGCAGGAATTATTTTTATGATCTCTTCTTTTCCTAAAATACCCCCATCACCCGAATGAGGGTTAAGACCGCTAACGGCAATTTTGGGTTTACGAACTCCAAAATCTTTTTTTAATGTTTGGTTAACATTGAGGATCGATTTAGTAATATTTTTTTTATTTATTTTTTTTGCAACATCTTTTAACGCTACATGTGTTGTAATTGGAGTAACTTTCATTTTCTTATTTAGCAAAAACATCATTTCATTTGATTTTTTGTCTTTTTTTGCAAGGTATTCTGTATGCCCTTTAAATCTCCTAAGTTTTTTGGCAATAACTTCTTTATTGATTGGGTTTGTAACAATTCCGGAGATTACTTTTTGTTTTGCAAAATCTATGGCCATATCAATTGACTGTAATATTGCACCAGCATTACTGTAATTTCTTTTACCGAGCTGGGTCTTTGCATCAATCTTTATGGGAATAATCGGTAAATATTTTTTATTTATACTTAAAGCCTCTGCAGGATTATCAATTATTTGAACTTTTAAACCTGCTTTCATTTTTCTTATAATTTTACTTACATACGCTGGGTCATGAATTAAAAAAAATCTTAGGTTTTTATTTTTTTTTATCCAAGCTTTGATAGTTATTTCTGTACTAATACCTGACGGGTCCCCCATGGTAACCGCAATTAAATTTTTATTTTTACTCATTAAAAAATTCCAAGAAACTTTTTCTTAAATTTGTGTTCGCACTCATTGAGCTGGCTTCTATACTTGTCAGATCGAAGTTTGACTTTATTGGCAACATCAATCAACCAATTTTGATTTTTATAGGATTTTTTTTTGTACCCACCGTGTCCTTCATGGTATGCCAAATATTGGCTATAAGCATCACTTTTGCTTATCCCATTAATTTTATTAGACTTATTTATATACCAACCCGTAAAGTCTATGGCATCTGCAAAATTAACTCGTGATGCTAAAGGTTTCTTATTTTCAGTCTTATACCAATCCCAGGTTGCGTCAATTGCTTGAGTGTAACCAAATGCACTAGATTTTCTTTTCCAAGGTATGACACCTAAAATCTTGGTTCTCTCCGGCTTAACTCTATTTTGAAATGCAGATTCTTGTCTTAAAATTGACATTTGAACATGAATAGGTGCGCCCCATTTTTCATATGATTTATTTGCCAATCGATACCATGAGGATTTTTGTTCAAAGATAGAGCAAATATTCTCTTGTTTTGCAGGAGGCTTACTTGCACAACTGAATAATATAAAAAAACTAATTAGTATTAGTATGAATACTCTCATTTATTTACTCATTTACTTTAAAAGTTTTAAATAATACCTTTCTCGAACATCAAATGAAACAAATAAATCAACCTATTGTCGTCAGCTATATATTCATTTTTTTATTAGCATTTATCTGGGGAGTAAACTTCCTGTTTATTAAAATCGCAGTCTTAGAAATAAGCCCCGTTAATAATGTTTTCCTAAGATTAATTTTGGCATCAACAATACTTTATTTCTATATGAGATTTACTGGAAATAGACTTCAATTAAGAATTAATTATCTTTTTTTTTATTTTGTTATTGGAGCATTAGGTAATGCAATACCATTTTTTTTAATTTCAACGGCGGAAATTAATATAGATGCAGGTATAGCAGGTGTTCTCATGTCCCCTATGCCACTAATAACCTTAGCGCTATCAGCAATTATTTTGAGAGATGAGAAAATTAATTTTCTTAAATTGGTTAGTTTTATTACAGCTTTTCTTGGCCTACTTATACTCTTTGGTTTTGAAAATTTGAATCAGCTTGGAGGCGATAATAAAATTGAATTTTATAGTCAAATTGCAGCATTAGTTGGTGCATGTTCTTATGCATTAAATGCCGTTATATCTAAACTAGTTCCAAAAATAAATTTTATTTCACTTGCAACTGGGGTAACAATAGCAGCAACATTATTGATGTTACCCTTTTCAATTTTCTATCAGCCTTTCTGGCTAGAAAGTTATAGTTCGCCAACAGTCGTATCATTATTAATACAAGGTATATTTGCTACAGCGATAGCCAGTTTACTTTTTTTTAAAGTCATTGAAACAAGAGGGCCCGTCTTTTTATCACTAATTAATTTTTTAGTACCTTTAATAGCTTATTTTTCTGGAGTTATATTTCTGGGAGAAATCATAAGAGTGAATGTACTAGTTTCGCTCTCTATGATATTATTTGCTTTGTATCTCAATCATATTTCTAACAGATAAAAAGATGTTAAATATAAAAGATGTTTCAGTAAATTTTGGGGGTATAAAAGCTGTTAACAAAGCCAGTATGCAGATTGAGACTGGAAAAATTACTGGTCTCATAGGACCTAATGGAGCAGGAAAAACAACATTATTCAACATCATAGCTGGAAATATCAAGCCAACTACCGGTAAAGTCATGTTGGAAGAACATGAAATTACATCTCTTCCCTCTCACGAACTATTTGAAAGAGGTGTATTACGAACCTTTCAATTAGCGCATGAATTTTCAAATATGACTGTACTTGAAAATTTGATGGTGGTTCCTGCAATGCAGACAGGTGAAAAAATTTTAAATACATGGTTTCAGAGAAAAAAAATTGAAAATGAAGAAAAAGAAATTAAAGAAAAAGCTCTTGAGGTAATAAACTTTCTAAAGCTTGATCATTTAACTTATGAACTGGCAGGTAATTTATCAGGTGGACAAAAAAAATTATTAGAATTAGGTCGAACAATGATGGTCGATGCTAAAATTGTATTACTCGATGAAGTTGGCGCGGGTGTAAATAGAACTCTTTTAAATGATATAATAGATATAATAAAAAAACTAAATCGTGAAAAAAATTATACTTTTTTTATGATTGAACATGACATGAATTTTTTGTCTAAACTTTGTGATAAAGTGATTGTTATGACTGAAGGATCTGTTCTCGTTGAAGGAGGAATAGATGAAATCAAAAAAAATGAAAAAGTTATAGAAGCCTATCTTGGTCGAGGAAGAGTAGAGTGAGCAAATTTTTAAGTTGCACTAATATGACTGGTGGATATGGAGGTGAGGATATACTCCACAGTTGTAATATAGAGGTCAATGAAAAAGAAATAGTCGTTATTGTGGGTCCAAATGGTGCTGGCAAATCTACTGCGATGAAAGCAATGTTAGGCATGATAGATCTCAAGAGCGGCGATATTATCCTTGAAGGAAACGATATTTCAAATCTCTCACCTCAAAAAAGGGTTGCAGCCGGAATTGCATTTGTTCCCCAATCGATGAATATTTTTAGTGAACTGACTGTAGAAGAAAATTTAGAGATGGGTGGATTTTTAAGAGATGGAAACATACAAAAGACAATTGATGAAATATACGAATTATTTCCAGCAATGAAGGAAAAGCGTAAACAACTTGCAGGAGAACTTTCTGGTGGTCAAAGGCAACAAGTTGCTGTTAGTCGGGCATTAATGACTCAGCCTAAAGTATTGATGCTAGATGAACCGACAGCAGGCGTGTCTCCAATTGTAATGGATGAAATTTTTGATCGTATTATCCAAATAAAAGAAACGGGTGTCGCGGTAGTCATTGTTGAGCAAAATGCTAGGCAAGCACTAAAAATAGCAGATTTTGGTCATGTTCTGGTAAATGGCGAAAATAGATTTTATGGTAAGGGGAATGAATTATTAACTGATCCTGAAGTAAGAAAGAGTTTTTTAGGAGGTTGATATGGATAATTTTGAATTAATAAATGCATTGGTCCTTATATCAAATTTTGTCCTTATCCCCGCTCTATCTTATGGTAGCCAACTTGCCTTGGCTACTCTTAGCTTAACAATAATATATGGCGTATTAAGATTTTCTAATTTTGCTCAAGCTGACTGGATGTCGTTTGGAACAATGACAACAATATTATTCACGTGGTATTTACAGAGTTTAGGAATAACTGGTGGCTTCTTACCAACTGCATTAATAGCGCTACCATTTGCAATTATAGTAACCGCACTCTTTTGTCTCTTAATAGATAGATCTGTTTATAGCTTCTATCGAAAGAAAAAAAGTCCACCAATTGTTCTAATGATTGTATCAGTGGGAGTTATGTTTATTTTACAGGCGATTGTAAGATTTGTAATTGGTCCAAATGATAGAAAATTTTTTGATGGAGAAAAATTTATTGTCCATGCTCTTGATTTCAAAGATTACTTTGGACTTTCTGAAGGACTTACAATTAAATCCACTCAGCTTATAACTCTTATAGTGGCTATCATCGCGATGGTGAGTTTATTTTATTTCCTTCAGCGAACCAAAATGGGGAAATCAATGCGAGCCTATTCAAATAACGAGGACCTCGCGTTATTATCTGGAATAAATCCTGAAAGAGTAGTTTTAATTACTTGGGTTATTGCATCAGCACTTATTACAACTGCAGGTGTTCTTTATGGTCTCGATAAAAGCTTCAAACCATTTACATATTTTAATTTATTGCTACCAATGTTTGCTGCGGCAATTGTTGGTGGTATAGGATCCCCTATTGGTGCTGTTATTGGTGGCTATGTCATAGCTTTTTCTGAAATTACGTTAACCTATGCATATAAAAAGTTCTTCATTTACTTATTACCAGAAAGTTTAGAACCGTCTGGTTTAATGCAAATACTCTCCACAGATTATAAATTTGCAATTTCATTCATTATCTTAGTGATTGTATTGATTGTTCGTCCAACAGGAATTGTAAGAGGTAAAATTATATGACAGATGATTTAAGAGCACCTCTTGCATTTACTTTTATGGGGATTCTGCTGACTATAGTTGGCTTTACTCAATCGTGGTCTGTATCTCTGAGTATAATTAACTTATGTATTATTTCTTCAATAATGGCTATTGGGGTAAATTTGCAGTGGGGATATGGTGGACTTTTTAATGCTGGAGTAATGGGTTTTACCGCTTTAGGAGGACTTACCGCAGTACTAGTCTCTTATGATCCAGTTTATGAAGCATGGGATAAAGCCGGCATAGGTATTTTGATCAGCGCAATTATCTTAATTTTAAGTATCACTTTGATTTTGTTCGCTTACAGAAATATATCTAGCCCCCAATTTAGAAATACATCAATTATTCTGATTATAATTGTTGCCATTCTTGGAATAAACAATTTCTATGGACCATCTATTGATATTATTGAGTCAATTAATCCTGCTAAGACAGGTTTTTTAGGAGGATTAGGTCTACCAATTGTTTTTTCATGGGTCATTGCTGCATTTGTAGCAGGATTAGTTGCATGGGTAATTGGAAGGCTTACTTTAAGGCTTAGGTCAGACTATCTTGCAATAGCCACATTAGGTATATCTGAAATTGTGATAGCAATTGTTAAACATGAAGATTGGCTATCAAGAGGTGTTAAGAATGTTTCTGGACTAGATCGACCTGTTCCTTATGAAATAGAGCTTCAACAATCAGAATGGTTCATCAATCTTGTAGAAAGAATAAATTATGGAACTCTGGATAGTTTACAAACCGTTTCATCAAGGCAAGATCTGCTCAATGATTTAATTATTGTTAGTTCGGGTGTATTTGTAAAATTATGTTATGCAGGTCTATTCTTATCAGTTCTCTTATTAATTTTTTATCTAAGCCATCTCGCGCTTAACTCTCCGTGGGGAAGAATGTTAAGAGCGATCCGAGACAATGAAGAAGCAGCAAGCGCAATGGGCAAAAATATTTTCGCACAACATTTACAAATATTCATAATTGGTTCTGCCATAATTGGAATTGCAGGAGCGATGCTTACAACACTTGATGGTCAATTTACTCCAGGATCCTATAGGCCATTAAGATTTACATTTATTATCTGGCTTATGGTTATAGTTGGGGGATCAGGGAATAATTTGGGATCAATATTTGGTGGATTTTTTGTTTGGTTTATTTGGATTGAAGCAGAACCTTTATCAATAGGATTTATGAATCTTCTTGCAAGTGGCTTCGAATATGACAATCCAATAAGAATGCACCTGCTAGGAAGTGCAGCCCATCTTCGTTTATTTATCATGGGTCTTTTACTTTTACTCGCACTTAGGTTTATGCCAAGAGGAGTAATACCTGAGAGAATACAAAAAAAATAGGGGCCTCAAAAGGCCCCTATTTAGTTAAAGTGGTAAGAAATTATCGAACTTGAATGGTATTGAATTCACCATTTCCAATTTCTAACTCTTTATAAGATCCAGAGGCTTCTCCAACATCAGAGAACTCAACATTTGTTGCTCCTTGATAATTGACTTCACCACCATCTTTAAGAATTTCAAGAGCTTTACCTAATTCACCAGGAAAAATTTCAATTCCTGGAGCGTTGGCCACTCCCATTACATTCTGCGCAATTGATGATCTATCTGCAGAATTACCAGCCTGAATTGCTAGCATGATTAATGCAGCTGCATCGTAGGACTCAGGTTCAAAAGGTCCATCTCCTGGAATTTCATTTGAAGATGCCAGTGCTTTAAACATATTTGCACCTTCAGACTCAGAGCCTGGCAATGTACCGAATGTACCTGTGAGATCACCATCAACATTCTCTATGAGACTGTCTCCGATCATTCCATCTGCAAGGATAAATCTTGAGAAAGCGCCTGTCTCCATTGAACTTTGAATAATGCCTCTACCACCTTGGTCGACGTAACCCAAGACAGCAACCTCTTTTGCACCTGATGCAGAAAGAGTTGAAACTTCAGCGGAGTAATCTCCCTTTCCATCTTCATGAGGAACCTCAGCTGTTACAGATCCTCCCATAGCTTTATATGCATTTACAAAACTATCTGATAAACCTTTTCCATAGTCATTATTAGTATAAGTAACCGCTAATTCACTTATTCCTCTATCCATAACAACCTGTGCTAAAACTTGTCCTTGTCTCGCGTCTGATGGAGCTGTTCTAAAGAAATAACCCTTATCATCTATGTCTGTTAAAGCTGGTGAAGTTGCTGACGGAGAAATTATCGTAACCCCATTAGGCACTGCAACGTTATTTGCAATTGCCATAGTCACACCTGAACAATCAGCGCCCATTATTGCTGCAACATTATCTGACGTAACCAATCTTTCAGCTGCAGAAGTAGCTGCACCTGCGTCTACACAAGTAGAGTCAGCGCGCACTGAACTGACACTTGCTCCACCCAGTAGAAGTCCTGAGTCACTTACTTCTTTCATTGCAAGTTCTGCTGAGCTGGCCATTGTTGGAGTTAAGGACTCAATAGGTCCTGTAAAACCGAGAATTACTCCTATTTTTATTTCGTCTATTGAAGCCTGGTCTGACTGTCTGTCACAACCATAAAATATTCCTAAGGCTAAGATTACCCCTATGAAACTGAATATTATTTTTTTCATTATATTTCTCCCAATTTAATTAGGTTTATGCTAGCAAATGAGTAGTCATCGTTCAACTTTGATTTTATCTTTTAAATGACTATAGTCTTAAAAAATGACTATTTTCTCTGGTATATTCTCTAATACTGTTTTAATTATTCTCGCATTTTTAATCCTATTACTTTTAATTTATCTATTCTACAGCTTCGAGAAGGGCAATTTAGATGAATATCGTCAAGGATCAGAGTACGAATTTGCAAAATTGTCTCAGGGCCTAACTGCATATAAGGACATCGGCAATAAAGATGATCCAGCAATAATAGTTATTCATGGAGCAACTTTACCTTCTGAGGGTTTCACTGGTTTTTGCAGTGGGTTAAGCGCAAAGGGATACAGAGTAATCTGTTATGATCAATACGGAAGAGGGTATTCAGACAGGCCTGTAACAACATATAATATGCAGCTCTATACTGAACAACTCAGGGAGCTTCTTGATTTTCTCGATATAAAAGATGCAATTTTATATGGGTCTTCGATGGGAGCTCCAATTGCAATCAATTTTTCTAATAATTACTCAGAAAGAATTTTAGCGATAGGTCTCCAAGTTCCTCTTGTTCACAGTAACAGTAAGGTCCTTAGTTTAATAAAAGTTCCTGTTGTAGGAAATTTATTTCTCAGAACTTTTGGTATTCCATTTGCAAAAAATAGAGCTGAACAATGGGCTCATGAAAACGAAGGGCAAGAAGAATTTATTAACCGATATATTACACAATTGTCTTTACCGGGAACGGAATATTCTCTGCTCTCTTCCATTCGTAATATAGTCAATAAAGATTTTCTTCCAGACTATAAAGAATTTTCAGAGTTAAATATTCCTATCCATATAGCATATGCAAGTGATGATGATGAAATTGATCCTAATACTGTTAATGATGTATTAAAGTTAATTCCTGATGCTGATACTTTTGTTTTTACTGGTGGCCATGGTGGCGGTGGTGTAATTGTAAATAAACTGATAGATTTATTTTCAGATTTTCTATCCAAAAAACTAAACTAATAGAAGTCTATCAATTTGAGTTGTATAATTTTGTGTACAATTTTTTCTTTTTTGTTTCCAGCTTCCAAGTCTACACTCAGATGCCATTTGAATGGTATCACGTCCATATCGATAGTTAATTGAATCTATTGCTGACATAAGATTTGAATTTTGATTGTAATTTTTTTCAAATAAAGTCTCCTGAATTTCAGACTCATCACACAAGCCACTAAGTAGTACGCCCGCTTTTTTATACTGGTATTTATTTTTGAAAATTTTTTTCGTGAGAGTCAAAGCAGTCTCAATAATAGTGATGCTGTCATGTGTTGGGTAAGGCAATGTTCTAGACGCACCATTTGAGTAATAAGGACTTTTCTTATCAAAAGGGTTGGTCCTTAAAAAAACGGAAATACAGCATGCGGCAAGGCTTTCAGAACGAATTCTTTCCGTTGCCCTCCGCGCGAAGGTGGTGACAGCTTGTTCAACATCTTCTAAACTGGTTAGCAACTTTCCAAATGATCTGGTAGTGCAACAGCTCTTTCTTGTAATTGAATTTTCTTCAATAGACATGCAAGAAATTCCTCTCAGTTCTGTAATTGTTTTTAGGCCATTAACACTCATTACTTTACGTATCCACGAGTCACTACAGTTCTTTAATAACTTTGCATTGTATATGCCATGATTAATAAGTTTCTTGGATAAACGTCGACCTACTCCCCAAATATCACCTACTTCAGTTGACTCTAAAACTTGATCAATATTTTCATGACCTACTAGAGAGCAAACACCATTTAAAGTCTCATCTTTTTTTGCCTTATGGTTTGCAACTTTTGATAGGGTTTTTGTTGATGCTACGCCTATGCTAACTGGGATACCTGTATGCTGTAAAATGGTCTTTCTCAATTGATGTGCGTATTCTTCATAGTCAATCGATAGACTGCTTAACTCTACAAACGCTTCATCAATTGAATAAATCTCTGTGTGAGGAGATGAATATGAAATGATATTCATTACACGGCGCGACATATCGGCGTACAATGTATAATTAGAAGAAAAAACAAATACATTTTCCTTTTCTACAATATCTTTGACTTTGAAGAGTGGCACACCCATTTTGATACCAAGTGCTTTTGCTTCTTTTGAACGAGATATAATGCAACCATCATTATTGGATAATGCTACAACTGGTCTATTGTTAAGTTTGGGATTAAAAACTCTCTCACAAGAAACATAAAATGCGTTGCAATCAATTAATGCGAAAACTTTATTATTCATACTTTATCTATTTTATGGACTTAAATTGTGAATAACGTTCGTACATACTCCCCATATGGTAAAATCCATTTCTTCAGAGACTAAGACATCTTTATAGTTCTTATTAGAAGATGATAAATTGACTTGCTTATTATTAAATCTGAGAATCTTTACACTTAACTCTCCATCCAGGACAGCGATAATAATTGACTCATTTCGAGGCTTAATGCTTCGGTCAACAATCAATAAATCTCCAGGATAAATTCCCGAACCCACCATTGAATCTCCTCGTGCACGAACAATAAAAGTTGCATTTGGATGAGGAATAAGCTCTTCATTCAAATCAATTGTTCCTTCAGTAAAATCCCTTGCTGGGGAGGGAAAACCGCACTCTACGGCCTCTTTATAAAATGTTAAAAGCATGAAATACGTCTAATTATGTTCTTGTTTTGTTCTTATTATTGCATTACTCAATATAAGAGTCAACACTACTTGAAAAGATTTATGAAAAAAATTGCTTACTAAAAAAATCAACCACATCCTTGTGCGATTGTTTACGTGCTGTCCAGTTTCCTCCAGCATGAGCGCCTAAGAGATTGGGTGTTTCTTTAATCAAGCGAAACCGTTCTTCCTTACTGTCCAAGTAAAAAGTATTATTGTTTTCATCAGTATAAACCTGGCGTCCATCTTTTTTTAAATCAATAAACATATCTTTTAACTTGATGGCGTAAGGGATGAATTCAACGGGATCAATTGAGTCAAAGGAATGATGCGCATTGGGATAAACTGTTAACTCAACATCACGAGCTGATTTCATATAATCAATAAGTTTTTTACATAAACTAAGGGGCGTATAATCATCGTCTTCGCCAAATAGAATATGCATTGGAGCATTTGACCAACGATTATCTTCAGGTTTAAGTAATGCTCCAGGATATAAAGGTAAATAAGCAGAAAATTTTTCATCCCCTGAGGTTAATGTATCTATTATTGGCTGCCATGCTGAATAAAGAGCAGTGCTACCGCCCAAACTCCATCCCATGATACCAATTTTATTTTTATCAATATCTGGATGTTTATTTAAAAGAGCAAGTGCACGAAATGCATCTGTTATCATGGTAGCCAGAGTAATTTGTGTTTGATTTTCTACGATAGAAATTACTCCCCTAGATTCAAAATGATGAATTCTGAAAACAGCAAAGCCTGATTCTAATAGGTTAACCATGTGTGTGTGGTGACCTTCTCTCAGCCCTGCGCTTCCATGAATTGGAACAATTACTGGGCATGGCAATTTAGCATTTTCAGGAAAAATTAGAGTTCCCCATACTTCCTGTTTAGGTTCCATATCAACACCATTCAGCAAATCATAGAACTCGTAAGGATTCGAAGATTTGAAGAAAAAAACTCCAGATTTTTTTTTATGAAAAGGATTGTTTTGTTCGGTCATACCCGGTGCAATGTAGTACCAAAAAAAATTTAATACAAATTTAAAATTAAATAAAAACGGGTCCGATGGAAGGAATAACTAGGGGAAACCTTCGGACCCGTTTTTTAATTACGAACTAGACTTAGTCTCTTATTGAGTAGGCAATGACACCTGTCTCAGCTACGTCTGTTCCTTCTTTTTCTGCTTCTTCACTTATCCTTATACCTATTGTGGCTTTCATAATTGCCCAAATAATAAAGGACACAACAAAAACAAAGACACAAATAGATGCTGTGCCAAGAAGTTGAGTTCCAAAGCTAGTATCAGGATTAGTAATTGGAACAGCAAGAGTACCCCATACACCTGCAACCAAGTGAACCGGAATAGCCCCTACAACGTCATCAATTTTTAATGACACCAAGAGTTCAGTACCTGCGAATACAAGCGCACCACCAATTCCACCTATGATGATTGCCATCAACGGCGAAGGCATTAATGGTTCTGCAGTAATTGCTACAAGGCCACCGAGTGCACCGTTTAACATCATTACAACATCAGTTTTGCCTCTTGCTAATCTTGTTATGGCTGCACAGACCAATACACCAGCACAAGCTGCTAAATTTGTATTGATATAAATTGTGGCTACAGCCGTCGCGTCATCAAATGAACCTAGTGCTAACTGTGATCCACCATTAAATCCAAACCAACCCAACCACAAGATGAATACACCAAGTGTAGCTAGAGGTATTGATGAATTTGCAAATGGAACTAATTTTCCGTTATCAAACCTACCAAGTCTTGGACCTAAAACAATTGCTCCAGCTAATGCTGCTGCACCACCAGCACCATGAACAAGAGTTGAGCCAGCAAAGTCTGAGAAGCCAGCAGCAGATAACCATCCACCACCCCACTGCCAACCCATTTCTATTGGGTAAATAATTCCTGTTAGTATTGCTACGAACAAAAAGAAAGGCCAAATTTTTATTCTTTCGGCCAGAGTTCCTGAGACAATAGAAGCTGTTGTTGCACAGAATACCATTTGGAAAAACCAGTCAGATCCATCAGAATAGCCTGTCGCTACTGCTGAACCATCACTCCATGAAGTAAACGTTCCAATATATCCTCCTTCTGGAATACCGTATGCAAGATTATAGCCTACCAACCAGAACATAATCCCAGCTATAGAATATAAACCTATATTTTTTGCAGCAATTGTTGAAACACTTTTAGATGTAACCAGACCAGATTCTAACATACAGAATCCAGCGGCCATCCACATCACCAAAAATCCACTTATTAGAAATAATAATGTGTTCAATGCATAAGCCGTTTCGTCATCGACGGCTGCAAATGCATTGGCAGATAATAGTGATGAAAACAATACTGTATAAAGTAGTACTTTTTTTAACATGTATTTTCTCCCTATATTTAATTTTATAAGGGCATCTTTTAGCAATTAGGGGCTTTCACAATTACTGATGCTTGCCAAATTGACAAAGTGTGAATATCTTTTATTAAAATATATAAGTAATTGTTTTAATTACGTTATTTATTGATATTTCTCCAGGCATCTATAGCTAGGAAGACCATTGCAATCATCATACTAAGGTAAATAATATAAGAGAATCCGAATCCATAAGCTGTTAAATAAGCCCAACTAAAGAGGCTGCCTACTACTAACGATACAATGGATGGGATCAGATATTTCATTTATAAAATTTTAGGATAAATAATCCAAATAAATCGGCGATGACCAAGCACGATGTTCATCTATTTCAGAACAAGTCTCGATATCTCTTGGATGCCTCCAGTCTTGAGTACAAAGCTTAAACTTTATACAATTCCCATCTGCATCAAATTCACAAACACCACCTTTAACATTAATTTGTGGAGTGGGTAATTCTATGGCTCTTACATAATAACTCACATCTTTTTGATCTATCGAAAAATCCTCATCTGTGAATTTAAAAGAACAGCCTACTTCATTTGGATCACAATAATGAGTGTACCAAGGATCTAGAATTCTTCCTTCAATAGGTTGATCTACATACTCTTGCGGTAACACTTTAATTACTTCAATTCTATGAATAAATTTTCTGTCATCTGAAGGATTATAACATTCATCAAAACACAACTCGTCTACTCTTTCTTCTCCCAACGCAATGTATGCATCCTCTGGGCACCCTGGTTTCTGAACAAATGAGCCCATAGCTTTAACTTCAAATTCAGGTTTAGTTTCTGTTTCAATTGAGGAACCCATAGAAATTTTTTCATTTTCACTAATTAGATTAAACCAGAGCAAAATGCGCGTACCACTTGTTGCATAAGTTTCTTTCCTTTTTAATGCATTCCAGATTTCCTCTTTAGATCGTCCCTCTGAGTGTACTGCTGCTAGTCCACCAGTCGTAAAGAAACCTCTTTGCCTTTCCCACTCAATAGTATTAAAACCAACGATAAGATCAGGAATATCGTAAACTTGCGGCTGTGAAGGCGAGACAAAGGAGTCACCAATTGGATCAGAATTTCGACCAATCGGACTTGTACTTTTAGGAAAATAATATGGATTCATGTGTAAAACCTTATCTAAGAATTCGCTTGGAGGCCCGTTTCCATCTATATTGTTACCAAATAGTTCCTTATATCCGCTGCCAGGTGCAGCAGAATGGTTATCACTGGAACCTATGAATCCATATCTAAATCTGTGTTTTGACCCATCTTCTTTTATTTTTGTCAACGCTAATCCATACTGAGCACTGCCTCCCGGCACATGATTCATTGGAGGACTAAAGCAATCTAAACATTGACCGGATATATTTCGATCAAATTCTGTAAACTTAGGAACGACGTTGTATCCCGATCTACCTCTATCTACTGATGCTTGTTCTGTTGCTTCTCGTCTTTCGCTGCACTCTAAATCTGACTCCCCTTCAGCCATACATCTCTCATAGATTACTTTACCTGCTTGCCAACATTGTGGAATGTAGTTATGGGATGGTCCTGGGCAAGTTTGAGTTCCGATATCAATGACCTCATCCTGTCCATTTTGATTTTTGAGTGTAAATGTTCCTTGTTCTAAGTCAATTTCACCCATCGGAAACGTAAATGGTCTAATTATTTCCTGGCCGTCTCGTACAACATTGACTCCTCTCCATGAGCGGTACTCCTCAGCGTTACCATGACCGGAATAAGTTTCTAATAATTCAAACATTTTTGGGTATTTTTTTGAAATCTCTAAGCCCCTATCTAGAGTATATCCAGCAGGGGTGTAAAGTCCCCAGGACTGCCCGTGCGGTATAACCATGTAATCACTATCATATTCCTCAAGCCTATTTACTAAATCTAATGGAGTTACTGCTTCTTCATGACAGTTCATTGGTAGATCTTTAGAAAGTACACCCCGTTCACAATTTTTGATTTTTCCAGTTTCTGTGAAGTATCGATTTATGTCATTATATCTTTTGAAGTTTTCAAAATCCACAAATGGGAAAAATACATTTGGTACTAAGGGTCTAGAAGTCATTGCTTGTCGAGTTACAGATAATGATGCAATAGCTCTAGTTGGAACCGCTTCATCAGACTCTTCTTTCAAAATGACATTATGATGGCCCCAATGATTTCCTCTTATAACCCCCACCTGTGTCCACTCCCATCCCAAAAAAGCAACACAATCTGGATTAGTTGGATCAACATTTAAAGCGTTACACTTCCTGATTGTTTCTTTTGTTTCCATCCATCTTTTTGGCGTAGTTGCTTCAGCATGATCGTTGATTGACCAAAAATCTAATGCTGAACAATGTCTTGCAAAGTCACAAGCATCCGCAACAGGATGCACTCCTAGCCCACCAGTGATTGGCAAACTCATCATATGTGCATCGGCTGAAAATGTTGAATGAACATGTAGATCACCAAACAAAATTTGTTTAGTTGGCAACTCGTTCAGAGTTTCCATTGCATTTAATTGCCTCGTCTGTTTATCTTTTACAAACTCGGTAGTATTAATTGTACCAGTGATTTTACCTCCATCTAAGTCTTCACTAAATAAATGGAATTCTAAAACTACGAGTAAACTAATTATAAAGAGGATTGAAAGGACGAAAAAATATTTTATAACTTTTACAATACTCATAAGAAAATTATTTGATAATAATTAAGTATAATTAAGTATAATATTACATGCAATGACCAAGTTCTTGAATAAAAATATTCTCATATTTATAATTGCCATAATCATTGGCTTAGCTCTTATTTTTTATGAGACTATTTCATTCAATAATGAATTTCTTCAGCTTAAAAATAAAAAGGCTGTCGCTTTGGTAAATGATGTTGTTATTTCTGAAGATCAATTTTTGAAATATGCCTCAAACCTAGGAGCAGACATTCAACCAGAGGATGATGTTGAAATCTTAGAGTTACTATTAGAAAGAATGATAGAAGAAGAACTTCTTGTGCAAAGAGGAATAGAACTTGATCTGCATAAAAAGGATATTGGCGTCAGAAAAGAAATGATAAAACAGGTGATTGACTTCATCATTCAAGTCGAAAAAAACCAGATTAGTGAAGAAGATCTAAAAGATTTTTACGATAAAAATATTGGAAAATATACCCCAACACAAAAGCTTCAATTTCAATCAATATATATAAACTCTCTTAATAAAGAGTCTGTTCTACTCGGCACAGAGTCGGACTTGAAGACACTTCAGCCAAAATTGTCAAAATTGTATGATGAGCTTAATACAAAAGATTTCTTAGAAATTAAATCTAGTTATGATGAAAATAATTTTTTTGAGGTTCCTAATAAGTTAATTAATATTAAAGATTGTAATCTTCTTTTTGGTAAATCTATATGCAATCAAATTGCTTCACTAAATCTTGATGAAGTATCTCAACCAATATTTTTTGATAATGGATATTTTATCTTTAAGCTTGTAGATCGGATTAAACAAGAAATTGATGAAAACTATTATAATGAAATTAGAGAGAAGATTATTTTTGATTATAAAAATGGTTTAGATGATGAAAAATTAAAAAACTATCTAAAATATTTAAAAGATAATTCTGAAATTATTCGATATTCTTTTTAAATGTTATGAATATTTGTAAATTTCTAATAGTTTTAATATTTCTTTTATTTCATTCACAATCATATGCCCATTATTTTAGTGAGTCCTTTTCTAAGTGGAATATTATGGGATCAGATATTATTTCAAATTTCTCCATACTAGAATTGGAAGCAACTAGAATACTTCAGGTTAAAAAATATGAAAAAATGCTAATTAGCAATAAGCTTAATGAAAAAGAAATATTTAAAATTTATTTAAATGATCACATTCATGTTTATTCAGCTGATATAAAATGTCATTCTAGCAATGATATTAAAGAATTAAGTTCAGATGAAGGGTATTTAAGGTATGAACTCGCATTCCATTGTCCTTCAGAAGAAAATATTAAGATTATTAATAATGCTTTATTTAATGTCATCCAGAGTCATATTCATATAGCACGAATATATGTAGAGAATAAGTTACTCAGAGAAAAAGCACTCTTTTTTAATGATCAATCAGTTGATATTTCTGAAAAGGAAACTCAATTAAGTTTTTTTGGCAGTTTTAAAAATTTTTTTTATTCTGGACTTAGTCATATCTTAGGAGGGTATGATCATCTCCTCTTTATCCTAGGACTTCTCATTATAGTAACAAATTTAAATAGGCTTATCTTAGTCATTACAGGCTTTACCTTAGGACACAGTCTTACCTTATTCTTATCTTTAGTTGAAATTGTTCAAGTTAACGCAAGTATAGTAGAGTCACTTATTGGCTTTACTATTATGTTTGTAGGTTTAGAATATTTTTATAAACACAATAATGGAAAGTTATTAAGTATCGGTTATCTAATTTTACTTTTACCCCTATTATTTATGTTAAGCTTTATTACAAACATCCAGTTTTCTGGATTCCTCATGATGGGCTTATTACTATTTTCTATAGGATATTTATTTCTAAAAGAAAAATTAAATAATAGTGATAATTTATTAATATTAATAACTATAATATTTGGTCTCATTCATGGCTTTGGCTTTGGAGGGTTTTTATTAAATACAGAAATAAACTCAGGCAATATATTATCAGGTTTATTAGGATTTAATTTAGGAGTTGAATTTGGTCAAATATTGTTCGTATTAGCAGTATTATTGATCTTTCAATTGGTTAATTTTATTCGCCTGAACTTCATTATTGATTTATTTAAAGATACTTCATTTGCATTATTGATTTGTTTTGGCTTATACTTTTTTATTCAAAGACTAATAGTCTAAGTTATACAAAAATTATTAGTATAATTGTCAGCATTGATACTGTTAATGAAAGTATGACTTTCATGGTAATGAACCAGAGTGGAGTAATCTTCAGCTGCTGATAAAGATAGTAATCATGTAATAAGGAAATAACATAGCCGATAAGTAATAGTACCAAGGAAATTTTTAAATTTTCTAGAGACAATAATGCAGCCCAAGAGATTAGCGCTGGAATTACTGTTATTAAAAGTGGAGTGAAAACATAATAAATTTTGTCCGCAAAGGCTGTTATTAGTCCCCACTGTATACCTCCCAGAAAAGAAGAAATGATTGCAGCATAAGCAATATAAATAAATATAATTAAATCATATATTTCATCATTTGGAGGAGAGATAAAATACATCAAAAAAATTATGATAAATGGTGTAAGACCAAGTAAGCCAAGTATATATGATTGCTTCTGACCCATTCTAAAATACTAATCGGTAAATAATCCAAGGAACTTTAAGAATTCAATATTGCCACCCTCAACTTGAATAGTATCATTTGCAAGGGATAGGGAAATTGAAGCAATATTTCTTAATCCTGCTAGGGTCTCCTTAAGTGTTTGTTGATCACTATTTATTTTTAAATCATTCTTCTCGGCGGGAAAAAAACTTAATTCAGCTACTCCTTTTCTAATCTTGATAGTAAAAATTTCTTTACTATCAGAAAATGAAAAGGAAACTGTTTGAATTGTATCAATAGCTTTTTCAGAATTTAAATTTACAGGAAGTGACTTCATAATTGCTTTCATAGGCGTTGCTCTCAGTTGGTCTGGAGTTACTTTATTATTTTCTGCGCTAATTATAAATTCATCTCTTAATTCAGCTGCAACTGTTTTATAAAAATAATAATCATTTGAAGCTGATTGATAATTAGATAGTTTATCAGCAGCGCTTGACTTTATTTCTTTCGCTTTTTTATCGTCTTTGTTTATTGCTAATAACATATCTGCAAGTTCCATAGACCATTGATACTCACCCACAGAAAATGCATTTAATGCCTCATCGAGAATTTTAGTTTGCTTTTGTGCCATCTCAGATAGCTTGATTGCTCTTTGTTCGTTTGTCAGGGGATGAAGATCACTAATATTTCCACTGAACCACCCTATGTAACCACTGAATGTAGATCTTATATATGATGAAATTGATCCATAGAATTCTTGTAAATATGGTGAGTTAGCTAAATGTTCAGGAAGTCTTACTTTTTCTACTATCTCATCTGGTGTAAGGCCTTTGTTAATATATCTTATTGTTTGGTCATGCACAAATTGTATGCCGTCTCTATAATCAGTTAAAGCTCGTGAAACATTGTCAGTTCCAGAAATTGGACGAGAATGACTTGGTATTAAATATTTAGCATTTAGCATCCTGATTTTGTCGAGACTTTGAACCCATTCCATGGGGTTTCTAAATTTTGTTCCTCTTATTGCATAAAGGTTTGCAAACGATCTATAAAAATTATCTCCTACCATTACCGTCTTTTTGTCAGGCAACCAGACATAAAGATGATCGTCTGTTTCGCCGGGTACATGAGCTAAAATAAACGTTAAGCCATCAACTTCAAATGTTAATTCATCCTTGAAAAGCTTGGTTGGCCTTACTAAACCAAATGTTGAATCACTATTGATTTCCATGAATCCTCCTATGCCCTGATGCACGATCTCTTCATCAGGCAATGGGATACCAAACTGTCTATTTGTTCTCTCTAATATAATTGGTCTTATAGTAGTTGCTATATTATCAAGATTATAAATGATATTCTCCTGAGCGTAGATCTCTGTTTTGCTGTCTTCAAAGAATACTGTTGCGCCACCTAAGTGATCTAGATGGTTATGGGTATAAACAATGGCAATAATAGGTTTTTCTGAAATTTTTCTGAAATCTTTGTATAGTACTTCGGCACTTTCCGTAGAGCCTAAAGTATCTACAATAACTAAGTTATTTGCTGTCTCGATCATAATAGAGTTTGCAATTCCATAGCCTACACCAACATAAATATCCTCTGTGACCTCAATTAATTCTTTTCTAAACTCATATTTATGTTGCTGAGACAAGCCTTGATCAGAATCTAATGTCTCATTAGACTGATTTTGATCACTACATGAGATAAGGAAAAATAAACTTAATAAAATTACTTTTAAATGACTGATCATTAAATGAATTTATTTGGTACAATTAATCTTGAACTAAAATATGAACAAATACAACAATGAAATTTTTGGAACTTTATGCTTGTTGGCCGCAGGTTTCTTTCTTAGTTTTGGAGGGCTTCTAATAAGGCTTGTTGATGAAGCATCAACAATGCAGATAACATCCTATCGATCAATCACGTTCTCGCTTGTGGCACTCATTTATATTTTATTTAAGTATAAATCTCAAACCCCAAAAGCATTTATCAATATTGGAAGCAGAGGAATAATACTAATGCTTGTTCTAGGTTTAAGTAATATTTTTTTTGTTTTTGGGATGAGCAATACTACCGTTGCTAACGCTGTATTTATAATGAGTACGGGTCCTTTATTTGCAGCCTTCGCAAGTTATTTTTTTTTAAAAAAAATAATTAGTACTAAAACTATCATCGCAATAGCAGGATCAATGTTTGGAATTTCTATAATGTTCTCTCAGGGATTAGGATCTACTAATAATTTTGGAAATATAATTATTTTATTTGTTCCAATTTGTTTTGCTATTCAATTAACAATGGTTAATAGCAAGCCTGACGTCGATTACGTTCCTTCTGTCTTTCTTTCAGGTCTCTTTGTATTATTTGCCGGTCTAGCTATCATTCCAGATTATTCAATTAGTATAAAAGACCTGTTTACAGTTCTTTTTATGGGTGCATTTCAAGTAGGGTTAGGATTTTTATTAATTACAATTGGATCAAGGTATATACCACCACATAGAGCCGCACTTTATGTTCTTCTTGAACCAGTCCTGGCTCCACTTTGGGCGTGGATCGGTGTGGGCGAAACGCCTGCTTATATTGAACTTCTTGGTGGGTTAATTGTCTTTTCTTTTGTACTCTGGAGACTGATTGATCAATTCCTTGAGGCTGAGAAACATAAACAATGACAATTTTTTCTAAAAAAAGTACATTTTAGCATGGATGTTAAACTTCTTTCAGGAGCGTTAGGAGCAGAAATTTCTGGTATATCGTTAAAAGATATCAATAAAGAAATATTTAACACTGTGAATGAATTATTACTTGAACATAAAGTAATTTTTTTTAGAGATCAGAATATCACACCTGAGGAACAAATAAGGTTAGCAAAATTTTTTGGTCCTATTGAAGAGCACGCATATGTTAAGGGAAGAGATGGTTATCCTGAAATAACGAGACTGATTAAAGGTGCCGATGAAAAGAATCAATGGGGGGAAGGATGGCACAGTGATGTAAGTTTTAATATTCGACCAACAAAAGCTGTAATATTAAAGTCAATAAAAATACCACCTGTAGGAGGCGATACAGTATTTTCTAATATGGAGTTGGCATGGGAAACACTGCATGACTCAATAAAAGAAAAAATTTTAAACAAGTCGGCAAGACATTATTCACTGGGCGCAGACTCTTTCATTGAAAATTTCAAACATTTTGAAAGTAACGGAAATAACCCTAAAGAATATTACAATGAACATCCAATTGTTCGTACACATCCTGACACTGGAAAGAAAATTTTATATGTCAATTGGATGTATACAAAAACAATTGTGGGTATGCCTAAAGAAGAAAGTGCATATACTTTGAACAAACTTTTTGAACATCAGAGTAGTCTAGATTTTACATGTCGATTTTCGTGGACAGAAAATGCAGTAGCAATTTGGGATAATCGAAGTGTAATTCATTATGCAATAGCTGATTTTTTTCCTGGTAGGGGGATGGGCCATGAAAGAATTATGGATAGAGTAGCAATACTTGGCGATGAGCCCTACTAATTATCAGCTATATTTTTTTGAATAAAAAAAACTTGAGAAAATATAAATATAAAAGTAAGTCCCATGATCCCAAAAAGCTTAAAATTTACCCATACAGCGTCAGAAAAATTCCTATAAACCACTTCATTTGAAGCAGCTAAAAATAGAAAGAAGTACGCCCATCTTCTGCTCAAATTAATCCAACCATAATCGGTTAAATTTATTGCTGAGCCCATAAGGTTTTTTAATAAGGGTTTTTTAAAATATAATCCTATAAATAAGGCTAAAGAAAAGATTAAATTCACAAGTGTTACTTTAAACTTAATAAAGAACGGATCATTAAAGTAGATTGTCAATCCTCCAAAAACAAAAATCAAAATAGTGCTGAATAATAACATTGGGGATACTTTTCTTTCAATTATATACGATCCAGCAATTGCAATGCCTGCAGCAATCATTAAAGGAAGAATAGCTTCTTGAATTTGACCAGTTTTAATAAAGAAGTAAAAGAAGACAACCAAAGGGCCGAGTTCAAATACTTGTTTTAAAGACCCACGCATATGGATATAATTTTAATTATGCTTCGCTCTGGAAATATATTTTCCATTTTTGATACCTTCAAACATCTCATCTAATAAAGGATGTGTTACAGGGTCATCTGATTCATCAACTAATAAATTTTGTTGAGAAACATATGCAACGTAAGATGGTTGACTTGGAGCTTCAGCGAGTAAATGATAAAAAGGCTGATCTTTTCTTGGACGAACTTGCATAGGTATTGACTGATACCATTCTTCAGTATTATTAAATTCTGGATCGACATCAAAAATGACACCACGAAAATCAAAATACTTGTGCTTTACAATGGAGCCGATTTGAAATTTTGCTTTATTGATCATTAAAGAAAAGAATAAGTATATTCACGGATATTTTCAAGTGTGTTCTTAAAACAATATATCTGATAATTAGTTAATTAATGTTTCTAACGTCTTATATTGAAGATAACCAGGATAAATAGAATCATTTACAATAGAAGCAGGTGTCCCTCGAAGCCCCAGACTCTTTGCTAATTTCATATTTGCTTCTATGATGTCATTTGATTTTTGACTGACAGCCTCTTGAAATATTTCTTCACCATTTAGATCAACTTTATTAAGTATGTCGACTATACTTGCTTTTTTCATCTTTGGACCAAGCTGCATAAATTGATTATGGACTTCAAAAT
Source organism: uncultured Pelagibacteraceae bacterium (assembly GCA_902580665.1). Classification (GTDB taxonomy): domain Bacteria; phylum Pseudomonadota; class Alphaproteobacteria; order Pelagibacterales; family AG-422-B15; genus CACNXQ01. Next base: position 33,414 of record CACHLP010000007.1, read on the forward strand.
ACAAATTAGGATTTCTTTGCCAAACAATTAGGGCAATCTTAGCAGCTGTATCAGATATATCTCCAAATATTGGCCATTCCATATAAATTATTTTAACATTATCTGTGTTATTCAATAGCTTTTGAAAATCATTGGCCTGCTTTGAACAATAACCACATCTATAATCAAAAAACTCTATAATTGTATAATCTGCATCATTATTTCCAACTGTTGGAAGAGCTGCAGTTTCATAATTTCTTATGATGAAATTTGCAAGATTTTGATCATCTTGAGCAAAACTAGTGCTGAATACATTAAAAAATAAAATTGTTAAGATAGTTGTTTTAAATAATTTATTTATCATCATTTAGATATTCTTTCAAAGATTCAGCTGTTCCTAAATGTAGTGCATTTGTATTAAATTGGTATCCCTTAAGGGTTTTTTTTCTAATACATAAATTCCAAGCTTCATTGACTGAAAATACCTCTTTTTCTATACCAGTAAATGCATTCTGACATATAATTTGAGCGCCAATATAAACATATGGCTCAGAACTTTCATCATATCTTATTAAATCATTATTCTTTAATTTACAAAAATCGCCCTTGCCTTTAAACGATTTCAGGTTTCGTTTGGGTACCAAGCCAAGAAATGCTTCGGCCTTTTCTGGATAATTATTTATCATATCTACAATTAATTTTTTGTCTGTGTCACCCCATATAACATCACTATTCAAAACCAGAGATTTATTAATATTATATTTATCAAATATTTTCTTAATGCCTCCTCCAGTATCTAAAAGTAAATCTGACTCGTCTGAGACGATGATATTATTTTGGCTTAAGCTTTTTATAAATTTCAATATCTCATCTGACTTATAGTGAACATTTATAATAATTTCTTTGGCTCTAATTTCATTTAGTAAATCGATTGCATATTGAATAAATGGCTTGTTGTTTACCTTAATTAATGGTTTAGGAATTACAGGATCAAAATCTCTCATTCTTTTTCCGAGACCTGCGGCTAAAATTATTGCAGTATCAATCATATTAGTTCATGATTTTTAAATTGCTTTAGCCAATTTACAAGATTAATAAAAAATGGATCTTGTAAATTTTTTCTTAAAAGTTTTACTGTATTTGGCAAATACTTCAGATAACTATCTTTTTTGTCTCTTATAGAAAGTCTGCAAAAAATCCCTAATATTTTTAAATTTCTCTGAATTGAAAAGAACTTAATTTCTTGTTCTGCATTCTGAACATTAATGTTTACACCTTTTATATAAAATTCTAATAATTCATTTTGCAAATTTGTAGCGAGCGGCCTTCTTACATCCTCAAGTAAGGAAACTAAATCATATATGGGTGATCCAATTACCGCATCTTGGAAATCAATTAAACCGACCTGCTTCAATGATCTTTGATTGCTTAAATAAAATAAATTATCTACGTGGTAGTCTCTTAACACCAGAGTCGATGATTGTGGTTTTATATTATTATAATTATCACTCAAAATTTGAATGAACTCTTTTTTTTGATTGATACTAACCAACTCACCTTTTCTTTTTTCTAAGTACCAATCTATAAATAACAATGACTCATTTACTAGTAAATCTATTGAATAGCTTTTTAATTTGCTAAGTCGTTTTTCTTTACTTTTTGATTGTCGATTTATTTCTATTAATACTTCAATAGCTTTTTTGTATAGTTCACTCTCATTTTCTTTGTTAAGAATTTTTGAAAATGATGTTTGCCCAAAATCTTCTAGTAACATAAATCCATGTTTAGTATCTAACGAAATTATTTGTGGTGCACTTAAATTAAAATCATAAATTATGTCAGCTACAGTTTTAAATTGTTCAACCGACTCCCCTTTCTCAGGAGGTGCATCCATAAGAATTAAATTTTTATTTTTAATACGATAATATTTTCTGAAAGAGGCATCATTTTTAATAGAAATAATGTCCTCCTCTTTAAACCCACAATTGATTAAAAAACGATGAAGGTTTAAATCTCGATTTTCCATCTAATACTTTTGATTTTTAAATTTGCCTCTTAAAGCGATTTGTACACTTCTTGAAACTTTACTTTTAATTTGAAAATTAATTTCGATACGGTCATTTGGTAATATTTCTTCAAATTTATCTGACCATTCAATTAGGCAAACATCATCCGTTACTGCCTCACCAAAATTAAGTTCAAAAAGTTCACTAGAATTTTTTAATCGATAAAAGTCATAATGATTTATTGTAATGCCCTCATGCTCATAAACTTGCAATAAAGTAAATGTTGGGCTTGGAATTTCTTTAATTTCAAAACTCTTAAAAAAATTTCTAATAAAATATCTTGTAAATGTAGTTTTTCCTGAGCCTAAATCCCCGTTCAAACAGATAACTGCATTGTCTTTTTTAGATAATTTAACTAGTCTTTTAGCGAGTTTCTCAGTATCACCTTCATTCTTCAGAAGCATGAGAAAATAATATCTTAAAAATATGAATTAGTATCTATAAGCTTCGGGCTTATAGGGTCCTTCAGGAGTAACACTTATATAATCAGCTTGTTCTTTAGACAATTTTGTGAGTTTCGCACCTACTTTTTCCAAATGAAGTCTTGCAACCTTCTCATCTAAATGTTTTGGTAGTACGTAAACTTTTTTCTCATATTTTTCAGGATTGTTCCAAAGCTCAATTTGAGCAGTAACCTGGTTTGTAAATGATGCACTCATAACAAAACTAGGATGACCAGTTGCACAACCAAGGTTAACCAATCTACCTTCTGCTAGTAAAATAATTCTCTTTTCGCTCGGAAGAGTAATCTCATGAACCTGAGGTTTAATTTCATCCCATTTATAGTTTTTCAGTGCCTCAACTTGAATTTCATTATCGAAGTGACCAATGTTACATAGTATTGCTCTATCTTTCATTTCTCTCATATGATCAGCGGTTACAATATCTTTGTTACCCGTAGCAGTTACAACAATATCTGCTTCTTTTATCATATCATCCATTGTAACAACTTCATAACCTTCCATTGCTGCTTGCAATGCACATATAGGATCTGCTTCTGTCACCATTACCCTTGCCCCACTTTGACGCAAAGAAGCTGCACTTCCTTTTCCAACATCACCAAACCCAGCGACGATGGCAACCTTTCCTGACATCATCACATCTGTAGCTCTTTTAATTCCATCCACTAAACTCTCTCTACATCCATAAAGATTATCAAATTTGGATTTAGTTACAGAGTCATTTACATTTATTGCCGGCACCATAAGAGTTCCATCAATTTCCATTTTTTTGAGCGCTAATACCCCAGTAGTAGTTTCTTCAGATAAACCTTTTACATCATGAAGTAGCTCCTTGTATTCTCTATGCATAAGACCTGTAAGATCGCCACCATCATCTAATATTAAATTAGGTTTCCACCCTTCTTTTCCCTCAATAGTTTGTCGCACACACCACCAATACTCCTCTTCTGTCTCCCCTTTCCAAGCAAAAACTGGGATGCCTGCTTTAGCTATTGCGGCAGCAGCATGATCTTGTGTTGAAAAAATATTACAGGATGACCACCTTACATCTGCTCCCAATTCTACAAGCGTTTCAATTAAGACTGCGGTTTGGATAGTCATGTGAAGACAGCCGACTATTCTTGCACCATCCAGAGGTTTCTGGCCCTTGTACTCTTCTCTTAGCGCCATAAGGCCTGGCATCTCTGTCTCAGCTAAAGATATTTCTTTCCTGCCGAATTCAGCTTGTTCTATATCTGCTACTTTAAAATCTTTATTTGCCATAATTAATTAGAGAATATAGGGTTAAAAAGATTAATATTCAATATGATTATTTATTAATATTTACCTGGGGCAAATTCACGATGAACTTCGCGCCCTTAATATCATTTTCTTCCATTATATTATCTACAGAAATTGAACCTTCGTGTGCATCAATAATTTGTTTGGCAATATTCAATCCAAGTCCTGAATGTAATTTATTATCTTCTTCTCTTAGAGAATAAAAACGCTCAAAAATTCTTTTCATATCAGGCTCTTTAATACCCGGTCCCTCGTCAACAATTGCTATGCTTAAGTAGTTACTTGTCGATGATAAAATGACTTTTATAATTCCAGGCTTTGGAGAAAAGGAAATAGCATTGTCTATAATGTTTTTAATAGCTTGTGAAAAAAACTTCTTCTGACCATCAACAAAAATATCCTTTTGATTATCTTGATCATATAAATATTTTATTTGAATTTGATCTGGTAATAATTTTTGGGTGTCTTCAATAATCTCATGTAATAAAGATTTTATTTCAAATTTTTGCAACTGACTTTTATATAGATTTACCTCATTTTTTATCATCGCTGAATAATCGGTAATGATGCTTTCAATTCTTGAAATATCATTCTGAATAAGATTTAGAAATTTTTTTTGACCATCACTCATTTCATCTGTAATAACCTCGGATGCCATTTTAATTGAAGCAAGAGGATTTCGGATTTCATGCATTAAATCAGCTGAATTATTTTCAGCATTATCAATTTTATTATATAAACTATTTAACATTTCATTAATGATTTTAGAAAGTTGGCCAATTTCGTCGTCTCTTCTGTCCAATCCAGAAATTAGAGGTTTTGTTTTGTAGTCCATTTGAACTTTTTCCGCAGCATTTGCCAAGTTTCTAATAGGCTTGAGGATTATAAAGTTTAAAAAAAATGAAAATAATATCAAGCAACCTCCAATAACTAAGCCTGTTAGTAATACGTTAAGTTGTATTTGATTATTTATACTTTGAATGTTGGTATTATCTTCGTGAGCTACAATATAGTAGTAAATGTCATCATAACTAATAGGAAATATTGAGACCAATTCAAGTTTATTATTGCTCAACTCAATCGAAAAATTTTTTTGAGTTCCTTTTTCTAAATTTTTAAAATTACTCAGGAATTTTGGGTGATTTAAAAAATCTCTATTAGCTAAATTTTCTTTTTGATCTGATTTAAAAGTAACTATTGAAGTATTCCTGTCTATAATCTCTACTTCTGTAGCAGACTGATTTATGAAAGAACTATTTTCTAAGTCATACCCTTTCGTATCTAACAAGATATTCATACTCTCGTCGATTATTATAATAGAAAGATTTTTGATTTCTAACTTGGAGAGAATAGCCTCGGCATTAAGTTCTGTTTTTATATTTCTGAGTAAATTTGAGGTTTTTAAGAAGTTATAAATAATTAACGACTGATTATCGATTTGTTTAAGTCTTTTATTAAGTTGATAGTTGTTAAGGAAAATAATTATGAATATTGCACTAACGATTAAAATTAGTAATCCAACAAAATTATATAATAAAAATTTTCTAAATAGGCTGTTCAAGTTATATGCTTTATTATTTCCATTTATATCCTGATCCATATAAAGTATTAATGGATTTAAATTCAGGATCGATCTTTCTAAATTTTTTTCTAATTCTTTTTATATGACTGTCTATAGTTCTATCATCAACATCTAACTCATCTCTATAAGCAATCTCCATTAGTCTATCTCTTGATTTAACAATACCTGGTCTTTCAACCAATTCTTTTATTATTTTAAATTCTGTAGTTGTTAAAGGCTCTAAAAGTGATTTCTCCTTCCACTCACATTCGTATCTTAAACAGTCTAGCCTCAGATTTCCTAGTATAATAATTTGTTTTTTTTCAGAATTTTCATTCTCTATATTTTTTCTGTTGAGTGTATTCTTAATTGTTTCTATTAAGATTTCTTTGGAAAAATTTCCACTTTTTGTAACATAACTATCAACACCATGCATCAAGCCTTTTAATTTATCAGCCTCTTGGTCTTTAGACGTCAGAAAGATTACTGGTATTTCAGTTTTTTCTCTTATTTTTTTGAATAATTCGTATCCATCCATTTTTGGCATTTTTATATCAATTACTGCTAATTCTGGAGGATACCTAGACATGCCAATCAAAGCTGACTGTCCATCACTATAAGTATGGATTTCAAAATCTTCTTTTTTAAGCAACTCTTCGAGGGAAATTAAAATATTTCTATCGTCATCTACAAGGGCAATAAGGTGTTTCATTTTAAATTTTTCATTGTATTTAAAAGTATTATATGACCACAAAATGGCAGAAATATTAAATAATTTAACTAACAGTTTTTTTCATTTTTTTTCATTAATTTAGATATTAGCACTTAACATATATGTTATTATATGTTTTTATCACATCCTCAAAACATGCAAAATTCGGTTAAAAATAGCATCATCAAAAATGCTTATTCAATTAAAAATAATCTTAATTCTGAGGAACTATATGAATTAGCACATACCTCAGGCGAAGGCAAACTATCATCGCACGGAGCTTTAGTTGTTAAAACAGGTAGACATACAGGTAGGTCAGCCAATGATAAGTTTTTTGTTAAAGAAAGTATAAATGACCAAAAAATCAATTGGGGTGAAACAAACGTACCTATCTCAGAAGAATATTATGCAAAAATTGCTAATGCATTCATAGAATTCTCAAAAGATAAATCATTATACTTACATAACTTAATGGGTGGAGCAGATCGTAATCACTCATTAAATGTTTCAATAATTACAGAATATGCTTGGCATGGATTATTTGCTAGACATTTACTTGTACGACCAACTACTGATGAGCTTAAGCATTTTAATCCAGAGTATACTATTGTGAACTTTCCAAGTTTGAAAATGAATCCAAGCATTCATGGTACGAATAGTGAAACTGTAATAGCTGTTAATCTTGCTGAAAAAATAATTTTAATAGCTGGTACTGAGTACGCAGGCGAAACAAAAAAATCTGTATTTACTCTTTTAAATTTTTTACTACCTGAAAAAGATGTCATGCCAATGCATTGTTCTGTAAACACTGGTGAAAATGGTGATGCTGCAATCTTCTTTGGTCTATCTGGTACAGGTAAAACTACATTAAGTGCAGACCCCAAGAGATCACTACTTGGTGATGATGAGCATGGATGGTCAGATGAAGGGCTTTTTAATTTTGAGGGTGGCTGCTACGCAAAACTTATAAGACTATCTAAAGAAGCAGAGCCAGAAATTTATGCTACTACTCAAATGAAAGGGACAGTTATTGAAAACGCTGTTATGAAAGATGACGGAACTTTAGATCTAGATGACAATTCTTTAACAGAAAATACAAGAGGAGCCTATCCTTTAGACTACATTCCAGGTGTTACCTTATCAGGAAAAACCAGTCACCCAAAAAATATTATTATGCTAACTGCTGATGCATTTGGTGTATTGCCTCCTATTGCTAAGCTCTCTGCAGATCAGGCGATGTATCATTTTCTATCAGGCTATACAGCGAAAGTAGCAGGTACTGAAATTGGTCTCTCAAACGAGCCTCAAGCAACATTTTCAACATGTTTTGGTGCTCCATTTATGCCAAGAAACCCAATAGAATACGGAAACTTACTTAAAAAAAAGATATCAGATTTTAAGGTTGATTGTTGGCTTGTAAATACAGGTTGGTCAGGTGGTGTTTATGGAGTTGGCAAAAGAATATCAATTCAAAATACGAGAGCATTACTTAATGCTGCCCTTTCGGGCGAACTAGCTAATGTTGAAATGAGAAAAGATCCAAATTTTGGCTTCTTAGTTCCAGTTGAGATTGATGGAATAAATGAACAAATATTAGATCCCAAAAAAACATGGCAAAGTGAATCTGATTATGATGCTCAGGCCAAGAAACTTGTACAAATGTTTATAAGTAATTTTACCAAGTTTGAATCTGACGTTGAAGAAAATATTACAGCTTCAGGACCTATTGCCAATTAAGACTTAATTACTCTCTCAATATCCCTTTTATAACTAAAACTAGCTATATAATAACAAATAATTGCCAAAATTCCAGTTAGCCCAACTAAAATTAATGAAAATGTGTATGGAGATGAGAAATCATTGAATACGTAATCAACAAGATAGCCAGTAAAAAAACTGCCAACTCCCATACCAATAATGTTTACTCCCAATATGAAAACAGCAACCATTGTTGACCTAACTTTAACTGGAGTTAATTCTTGAACAGATGCAAAAACTGGTCCATAAAAAAAAGTGACATTAAAAGAGACGAAAAACAAAGTGAAATAAAAAAAGTAAGTATCAGGACTGATAAATCTGTAACTTATAGTTAAAGGTGTTAACAGCAAATAAGAAATTACTAAAAAGGTCATCACACCACCTTTAAAGTAATGACTTAAACGATCAGATAAAACACCACCAAGGACTGCTCCAACAGTACCTCCTAATATAAAAAAAATGCCAAACAGAGAATTATATGAGCTTGCAGTAAAACCTCTTTCATTTACGGCCCATAAAACCTCAAAGTTACCTGCGCCTAATGGAATATGCAAAAAAATACTACCAATAATTACAAATGTTAGACATTTAGAATTATAGAGAGCGTGTTTTGTCATACTTAGGATATCTCGAATGCTTGCAGATTTGTTATCATTATCAAAAGATAAATCTAATTGACCGCGTTTCGGTTCAAAAAGAAAATATGTTACTATTCCAAGTCCCATTCCAATTAAGCCTAAGGTAATAAATACTGCGCGCCACCCAAAAACTGGTCCAAAAAAAGCTGCGATCAACATTCCACATCCGACACCCAAGGGAATACCTAAGTAATAAATTGCAGATGCTGTTCCTCTATTATTTTGCTTAAAAAGATCGGATATCATTGATATCACATTGGGGGTTAATGCAGACTCTCCAACACCAATTAAAGCTCTAGCAACTATTAAATGTGAAAAATTTTTAGCGACACCAGTAAAAGCAGTCATTAAACTCCACAAAAATACCCCTGCAGCAGCAATTTTCATCCTACTAAATTTATCTCCAAGCACACCCATGAATATACCAAATACCGAGTAGAAAAAGAGAAAGTAAACACCGGTCAAGAGTCCCCATTGCACATTTGTTAGATTAAAATCAGATTTTATTTGGGGAGCAAAAGCTATAAGTAGGTTTCTATCTACAAAATTAAAAATATTTAGAAGTAAAAAGAACGCTAAATAAATATAGGGATAGTTTGCCTTCATGCATTATGTTCGATTGTAGTCATCCTCATATCTTTCTATATCATCTTCACCGAAATATGAACCCGTTTGGATTTCAATAATGTTTAGTTTAGTATCCGTATTATTTTCTAACCGGTGCTTTGATTTAACTGGAATAAATATTGACTCGTTGATCTTTAACTTTGTTATTTTATCATTAATGGTGACCAAAGCCTCTCCACTAATTACGGTCCAAACTTCAGATCTTTTAGAGTGTGATTGATAACTCAATCGTGACTTAGGGTTGACTTCTATCTCTTTAACTTTGTGATCATCACTGTCATCTAAAACTCTATACCAACCCCATGGTCGGTATTCAGCTGGTCCTTTCCAATTTTTTAATATCCAACTTGATGAGTTTTTTTTAAAATCTCCTCCCACTCCAAACTCGAAACTTACTCTTTCATTATTCAAAAATTTTTCCACTTCAGGTATATTGGCTTGATTTCTATCGCCACCATTTGCAAAAATTATTTTGTCTTCTGGATACATTTCTAAAACTTTTTGAATGGCATTTGAAGCAGATTGATACTCATCATCTTCAAATTCAATAGCAACATCAACTACTGCTAAATTAGAAACAATTTCCATTCTTTCTTGAATGGGAAGAAATGCACTACCTTTTTTTTGTATCAGCCAATTATCTGAATTTACACCAACTATAAGTTTATTTCCTAATTTTTTTGCATCTTTGAAGTAAGCAATATGTCCACTGTGAATAGGATCAAATCCGCCCGTAACAAGTATTATAATTTCAGTCATTAATGCGCATCACTCCAATTATCTGCATTATTGCTATCAACCGAAAGTGGTACCGAAAGATCAAACTTTGGCTTTAACGCGTTTTCCATTTCAGCGACAATTATTTTGCTATATTTTTTAAGTTTGTCATTTTTGATTTCAAAAATTAGCTCATCGTGAACTTGAAGGAGCATCTTGCATTCATTATTGAGCTTTATTCTATCATTTATCTTTATCATAGCTAACTTTATTATGTCTGCTGCAGTCCCCTGAATTGGTGCATTTATGGCTGCTCTCTCTTGAAACGACCTTAAAGCGAAATTTTTATCTTTTATTCGTGGGAAAAAACACTTTCGCCCACATAGTGTTTCAACAAAACCATTTTTTCTACAAAACTCTTTTGTATTTTCCATATATTCTTTTATTCCAGAAAACTTTTTAAAATATTCTCTAATAAATTCGCTTGCCTCGTAGTTTGAAATTGATAATTGTTTTGCTAGTCCGAATGCAGAAATCCCGTAAATTATTCCAAAATTTACAGCTTTTGCTTTTCTGCGTAAATCTTTAGTGACGTCTTTTTGTTTAACGTTAAAAATTTCTGACGCAGTCAATTGATGTATATCCTCATTATTATTGAAAGCGTCTTTTAGTTGAGATACATCAGCCATGTGAGCCAATACTCTTAATTCTATTTGACTGTAGTCTGCAGAAAAAATTGTTAAGTTTCTATCTGGAATAAATGCCTTACGAATTGATCTGCCTTCTTCTGTTCTGATTGGAATATTTTGCAAATTTGGATCAGATGATGCTAGTCTGCCTGTACTAGTTGAAGCCATTGCATATGAAGTATGTATTCTTCCTGTAGATTTTATAATATGATTTTGCAAAGCCTCTGTATAAGTATTCTTTAGCTTTGATAGCTGTCTCCATTCTATAATAGTTTCAGCAACTTTATTACCCCCATATGCAAGATCTTCGAGTACCTCTATTCCTGTAGATTTTTCCCCTGTTCTTGTTTTTTTTGGTGGCTTAAGTTTAAGTTTATCAAATAATACCTCAGATAGCTGCTTTGGTGATGCAATATTAAACTTTAAACCAGTGTCCTTATATATCTTACTTTCTAATTTTAATATTCTCTTTGAAAATTCTGTTGATAGTTTTTTTAAGTATTCTTTATCGACCTTTATACCGTTTAGTTCCATAGTTTGAATGCAATCAATTAATGGCTTCTCAATATTAGAATAAATATAATTGTTTTTTTCATAGTTGATTCTTTTTTTAAAAAATAAGTAAAGTTTATAAGTAATATCAGCATCCTCAGCTGCATAATTTAATGCGTTCTTTAAATCAACTTTATCGAATGTGATCTGAGATTTTCCACTTCCAACAACTTCTTTATATTTTATTGTTTCTTTATTGAGATGTATCTTTGCAAGATCATCCATTCCATGTCGATTGATCCCTGCATCAGAAATAAATGACATTAACATTGTATCATCATAGCCTATCACATCGATACCATATTTTTTTAATATAGCATTATCATATTTTATATTGTGTCCGATTTTAATAATGGATGGATCTTCCATTATCGGCTTGAAGATTTTTAGAAACTCATCAATTTTAATTTGTTTGGTTATTATTTGATTAAGCTCATCAATGTGTTTAAACGGAATGTAGTAAGAAGTTTCTAAGCTGTAACAAATTGATATACCAATAAGATTGGCATCTAATATATTTAAAGAATCAGTTTCTACGTCATAAACAAAATGGCCTATCTCATAGATATTTGATTTTAATTCCTCAAGATTTTTTATGTTGTTGATAAGTATATACTTAGTATCTAAATTTTTAGCTATAATTTCTATGTCACTACTGACATTGCTTTTTTCTTTCTTTTCTGCTTTGGCTTCTTCAATCTTTTTTGTTTCAAATTTCACTTCTGGATTTTTTTTTCTAATACGATCTGCTAATTTCTTCAGTTCAAGACCATCTAGAAACGGAACTAATTTCTTTATTGCTAAATTGTTATTTTTTAGATCTTCAAGTAGTGGAATGTTTTTTACATCTTTTTTTAAGGTTACTAACTCCTTGCTTATTATTATTTGTTCTTTATTATTTTGAATGTTATCTCTTCTTTTTTCTTGTTTTATATTTCCACACTTTTCTAACAATTTTTCAAGATTTCCAAATTCATTTATTAGTTGAGCTGCCGTCTTTATACCTATACCAGGTGCTCCGGGAATATTATCTGAACTATCACCTGCTAGAGCCTGAACATCAATTACCTTATCTGGCCCTACACCAAATTTTTCTTCAACTTCTTTTGGTCCAATATTTTTATTTTTCATTGTATCAACAAGATTGATTTTTTTTGAGACTAATTGCATTAGGTCTTTGTCAGATGATACAATAGAAACTTGCCAACCCTTCTTCTCTGCAGCATCGGCATATGTAGCTATAATATCGTCTGCTTCAAATCCATTAGTTTCAATTGACTGAATACCAAAAGCAGTTACCGCATCCTTAATAATTCTAAACTGTGGTATTAAATCTTCTGGAGGATCACCTCTATTCGCCTTATATTCACTATAAATTTCATTTCTAAAAGTTTTCCGCGCACTATCAAAAATTACTGCTAGGTGTGTCGGCCCAATGCTTTTATTGGTATCTTCAATAAGTTTATAAAGCATATTACAGAATCCGTTTACTGCACCAGTTGGTAGACCATCACTCTTTCTATACAATGGCGGTAATGCATAATATGCCCTAAAAATATATCCTGAGCCATCAACTAAGAAAAGGTGATTATTGCGTTTCATTTAAATCAATTTAAATATTTTACTGCAATATGGACAAACCACACTTTTATTGTCCCCCATATCTAGATAAACTTTAGGGTGCCCAAGTGGGCCATCAGGGCCAGAACA
>CACHLP010000008.1 GCA_902580665.1 uncultured Pelagibacteraceae bacterium
TTGCATTTATCTAAAAAATTACAATATTACCCATAACATTTTTAAAATATGCCAAAATCTGAAAAATTAGAATTTCAAACTGAAGTCAGTCAATTGCTTAAATTGATGATCAATTCTGTGTATTCTGAAAAAGAAGTTTTTATTCGCGAGCTTGTTTCTAATGCATCAGATGCTTGTGATAAACTTAGGTACTTATCTAATACAAAAGAAAAATTATTGAAAGACGACCCTAATTTTTCAGTAAGTATTAATATAGATAAAAAATCAAATTTGATTTCAATCTCTGATAATGGAGTTGGAATGAATAAAAAAGATCTAATATCAAATCTTGGAACTATTGCTAGATCTGGAACGGCACATTTCTTGAAAGAGTTATCAGAGTCTAAAACAAAGGATCTTTCATTAATTGGGCAATTTGGAGTTGGATTTTATTCTGCCTTCATGGTTGCATCCCAAACAAAAGTTATAACAAGAAAAGCCGGTGAAAATAAAATATGGATTTGGGCCTCAGACGGTGAAAGTAATTTTACAATTGAAGAGAATGAAGATCTTGACCTTTTGCCATCTAATAGGGGAACTACTATTGAATTAACACTAACAAAAGAGGCAAAGGAGTATTTAGAAAAGTCAAGAATTGAGAGCATCATACGTAAATATTCTGACCATATTAGTATTCCAATTTTTATAACGGATGGCTCAGAAAAAAAAGACGAGAAGCCTGAGTCAGTTAATTCAGCTTCTGCAATATGGACACGCCCCAAAAATAAAATTACCGAGGAGCAATATAAAGAATTTTACAATCATGTAGGGCAGATGTTTGATGATCCATGGATGACTTCACATTATAAAGCCGAGGGAAAAATTGAATATACGGTACTTAATTTCATACCCTCATCAAAACCTTTTGATTTATATGAGCCCGCAAGAGAAAATAGACTAAAATTATATGTTAAAAGAGTATTCATTACAGATAATTGTCCTGAGTTAGTCCCCCCATATTTAAGGTTTATAAGAGGTGTAATTGATTCTGAAGATCTTCCATTAAACATAAGCCGTGAAATGCTCCAAAATAATCCCGTGGTTGCAAAAATCAGATCATCTCTTGTTAAACGAACTTTATCAGACTTAAAAAAGAAACTATCTAAAGATAGAAAATCATATGAGTCATTTTGGTTAAATTTTGGTCCAGTCCTAAAAGAAGGAATTTATGAAGATTTTGAAAAGAAAGAATCTTTATTAGAAATTTCCCTTTTTAAAAATTCTAAATCTAAAGAATTAATTTCTCTTGATGAGTATATTGAAGGAATGGATAAGAAACAAAAAGATATTTACTTCATGACTGGAGATAGCTACGAAAATATACTGAATAATCCAAGTTTAGAGGGCTATAAATCAAGGGATATTAATGTCTTAGTATTGGATGATCCAGTAGATAGCTTTTGGACATCATCCACACCTCTCTATAAAGAAAAGTCTTTTAAGTCAGTAACAAAAGGTCTCGATGATTTAGACTCATTTGATGGCAAAAAAGAAAAAGATGAAAAAAAAGAAAATAAATCCATAGATCCATTGGTCGTTTTATTAAAGGAACAACTGAAAGATAAGGTTAAAGATGTAAGGATTTCATCAAGACTAACTGACAGTGCCGTATGTCTCGTAGGGGATGATAATGCCATGGATCCTCAGTTAGAAAAGATACTTCAGCAACATAATCAGCTAAATCAGGAATTATCTCTAAAAATATTAGAAATAAACTCAGATCATAAACTGATTAAAAAACTAGCAAAAATGTGCACTAAAAAAGATGAAATTATTAAAATTAGCAAAATTGCGACAATGTTATATGAACAATCCAAAATTTTAGATGGCGAAAAGCCAACAGACCCTGCATTATTTTCAAAAAGCATAATCGATACAATATATTTATCACTGGATTAAAATTTAGATTTGCTTATGAATTTAAGACTCTTTTTTTGAAAAATTTTGTTTATATTATCAATATTAACAAGGAATAAAACAATGAAAAAATTAATCACATTAACTTCAATAGCTTTTTTTACTGTAGTTTCTTTTGCAGTTGCAACAGAATTTAATACAAATTCGATATACTCTGGAAAAGTTGAAAGAGCATACAATCAAGCTGATATTCCATTGCTTCCGGGTGATTGGAAAGTATACGATCTTGAGAAATCTGGAAGTGTTCCTTCTGGTAATTTTTATGTTTATGCTACATTAGTTCCCAGCAGCTTAGGTTCAAATGAGAATGCTGCATTCGCAGACGGTATAAACTATGCAGTATTGGGTGCTAATTCAGAAGAAACAGATTATAGAAAAACATTCTATGGCTGTGATGCAGGTTTTTATACTTCAAGTGATACAAAAACAAGTAAAATAGATTATAGAGGTTTAGGGAACTTTGAGGAAACTTGCTCTGCAATGGCAGCAGAAGGAACAGCATTTAATGCCAACCATCAATTTTATTATACAGATTGCAATGAAATATGTGTCGAAGTTAATTTTGCACTCTTCACAGAAAATTATACCAATTTGACAGAATCAAATTTTGCTGAATTATCAGAAAGTATGTTTAATGCTATTAGATCGACTGTTTCAGGAAATAATGAATCTTTTGATTTTTTAGAGAACTACAGATAAAAATATTATTAAGTTTAAGCGTTCACTAAATTTTTGAATACAAATTGAAGTATGCCTCCAGTTTCGAGGTATTCAATTTCAGTAACGGTATTGACTAATAGCCTAATTTTAATTTCTTTAGTTTTTCCGTTACTGTATTTAATTGATGCGTTATATAAACCCTGAGGCTTCAAATTTTCTGCAATATCTAAAATATTTATACTTTCTGATCCCAATAATTTTAGCGACTTTCTATCCTCTTTACCCTCAAATTTGAAAGGCAAAACTCCCATCCCAACTAAATTTGATCTATGTATTCTTTCATAGGATTCTGCAATAACTGCGCTAACACCTAATAACTTAGTTCCTTTTGCAGCCCAATCTCTTGACGATCCCATTCCATAATCTTTTCCTGCAATAATGATCAAAGGTGTTTTGGCTTTCTGATATTTAATCGAAGCATCATAAATCGACATTTGTTTTTTTGAAGGATAATGAATTGTATAACCTCCTTCGACATTATTTAACATTTCATTTTTAATTCTAATATTAGCAAATGTACCTCTCATCATAACTTGATGATTTCCTCTTCGGGCACCAAAGGAATTAAAATCATTTTTACTAACTTTTTTATCTTTAAGATAATCACCTGCTGGGCCATCGTCTTTTATCGCACCAGCGGGACTAATGTGATCGGTAGTTACTGAGTCTCCAAAAATACCAAGAATGTTCGCCTTTTTGATATCGCTTATATTATTTTGATTTAATTTTAAATCTTTAAAGAAAGGCGGATGTTGAACATATGTTGAATTTTTATTCCATTTATAAGTCAAACCCACAGGGGCCTTCACTGCATTCCACTTTTTATCTCCTTTAAATACATTTTTATATCTTTGCTTATAGAGTTGGGAAGTAATAGTTTTGTTTATTATTTTTTGAATCTCGTTATTGCTTGGCCATATATCTTTTAAAAATATATTTTTACCTTTAGTACCAATACCAATTGGATCTTTATTTAAATTTATTTTTGTTGAACCAGCAAGCGCATAGGCAACAACTAGAGGTGGAGAAGCTAAATAATTTGCTTTAACAAACGGATTAATCCTTCCCTCAAAATTTCTATTACCAGATAACACACCACTGGCTATGAGATTATTTTTACTTATTGTATCTGATATATTTTTGTCAAGAGGTCCTGAATTTCCAATACAAGTCGTGCATCCAAAGCCGACTAAATGAAATCCTAAATGATCTAAATATTTTTGTAATCCTGATTTTGTTAAATAGTCAGTTACAATTTTTGAGCCAGGTGCAAGCGAAGTCTTGACCCAAGGTTTTGTTTTTAACCCTAACTTAGCAGCTTTTTTCGCAAGCAGCCCCGCGCCTACCATCACACTTGGGTTTGATGTATTAGTACAGCTTGTAATTGCAGCTATAGCCACATGACCATGATCAATTTGAAATTTTTCACCTTTAACTCTAGACAAATTAATGAGTTTTTTTTGTGAGAACTCAGTTTTGAGTGATTTCAAGAATTCATTTGAAACTTTAGATAGAACTATTTTATCTTGAGGTCTCTTAGGTCCAGCAAGACTTGGCAATATGTTTGATAAATCTAATTGCATTTTATCAGTATAAACTCTGTCATTTTTTTTATAATCTTCCCATAGCCCTTGAAGTTTTGCATATTTCTTTACAAGCTGAATATCACTTTCATCTCTACCACTTACTTTTAAGAATTTTATTGTTTCCTCATCGATTGGAAAAAAACCACATGTCGCTCCATACTCAGGAGCCATATTTGAAATTGTTGCCCTGTCAGGTATAGATAGTTCCTTAAGTCCTTCGCCAAAGAATTCTACGAACTTACCAACGACTCCTTTTTTTCTCAGTTGTTCTGTAATTGTGAGTACTAAATCTGTGGCAGTTATACCTTCTCTAATTTTACCTTTAATTTCAAAACCTATTACCTCTGGAACAACCATTGAAATTGGTTGACCAAGCATTGCAGCCTCAGCTTCAATACCACCGACACCCCAACCAAGTACTGATAAGCCATTGATCATTGTGGTATGACTATCGGTACCAACCACGGTATCAGGATATGCTAGATCTACTTTCTTATTACTAATTAAGGTACTTGAAGACCATATTGTTTTAGCAAGATACTCTAAATTTACTTGATGACATATCCCTGTTCCCGGTGGAACAACACGAAAATTATCAAATGATTTTTGTCCCCATCTGAGAAACTCGTATCGCTCAATATTTCTTTTATACTCAAGATCGACATTTGTTTTATGTGCAGAAGCTGAGCCAAATTTATCAACCATAACTGAGTGATCAATCACAAGATCGACGGGAGATAAAGGGTTAATCTTTTTGGGATCACCTTTTTTATCTTTTATCGCAGAACGCATCGAAGCAAGATCAACTACCGCGGGTACTCCAGTAAAATCCTGCATAAGAACTCTAGCTGGTCTAAAATTAATTTCTTTTGCTATTTTTTTTTGCCTTTTCCACTTTTGAAACTCAAGTATATCACTCTTCAAGACAGTTTTATCATCTTCGTGTCTGATAAGATTTTCAAGAAGCACCTTAATTGAGTAAGGCAAAGATGATACATTCTTCAATCCATTTTTTTCAGCATGTTTAAGACTATAATATGTATAGGTCTTTTTGCCGATTTTTAGTGTTTTTTTTGTTTTAAAGCTATCGTACATAGAGGGTTTACTGGATGTATTAATAAGACTAATTTGAACAGCTATCAATAGAAAGTTTAATATGAATGAACTAAAAATTAAGGACTTAACTTGTTATAGGGGTGACAACTTAGTCCTAAAAGATCTAAATACGAAGCTTAAATCTGGCGATTCACTTGTAATTAGAGGTAGTAATGGATCAGGCAAAACCACTCTTTTGCGAGTGCTATCAAATTTTATAAAATTGTATAATGGGAAAATACTCTTTAATGATCACAATGTACTTGAAGATGCTAATTACAGAAACTGTTTCAATTTTGTAGGTCAAAAGAATTGTTTAAAAGATAATCTATCAGTCAAAAATAATTTAAAGCTATGGGAAATTATCTATCAAAAAAATATTTCTTATTCAAAACTTTTAGAAGATTTTAATATATCACATCTTATGGAAAGAGATGTTGCTTCGTTAAGTGATGGGCAAAAAAAGTGCATATCACTTCTCAGGCTTAATTTTACAGAAAGTAAGATATGGTATTTAGATGAACCTTTTGTTTTTTTAGATGAAGCAAATAGTCAAATATTAATTCAAAAAATTAAAAATTTTAATACTAATAATGGGATTGTGATTATTACTTCGAATATCAATTTACAAAATACATTTACAAACGAAATTAAAATTTAAATAATCATTATGTTTGCATTACTCAAGAGAGATTTATATTTAGCATTATACTCAAGCTCAAGTTTTTTTTATACCTCTTCCTTTTTTATTCTAATCTTAATTATATTACCATTCCTTTTTGGCACAAACGATGTTCAACTTCAGGTTTTGTTTAAAGGTATAATTTGGATAGGATTATCATTATCAATTTTACTGACTATGGAAAGAATCTTTAATGCTGATTATGAAGATGGAAATTTAGATGTTATTATTCAACGATATCCATCATTAGAAACTATTATAATTAGTAAGTATATAACTCATTGGGTAGTTTATTGCTTACCGTTGTTCATCATACTTCCGATATTGAGCTTTTTATTTTATGTAAGCTTAGATAACTTTTTTCTAATTTTTTTGAACCTTTTTTTTGGATCTCTTGGGATGGTTTTTATAGTAACATTTGTCAGCGCTTTAACTCTTGGTGCCAAAAGAACCATATTTCTAAAAGCAATAATTGTAATACCGCTATTTATCCCTTTTCTTATATTTGGCACAAACCTTGGATCTTGGCCTATTTTGCTGGCACTTTCCATGATGTCTTTTGTTCTTTCAATGTATGTCTCAGCATATGGTCTGCGTCTATATGTGGAATAGAAATAATTATGAATAAATATATATCATAAATAATGAATTTAAGATTAACAAATAAGCAAATCAATATAATTGAAAAAGCAAATCCATTTCTCATAGTATCAACTATAGTTGCTTTTACCTTCGGGTTATATTTTTCATTATTACAATCTCCACCTGATTATATTCAAGGTGATTCAATGAGGATCATGTATATACATGTTCCGTCTGCCTGGTTTGCTCTAATGGCATATACCATACTTGCTGGCTCTTCAGTTCTTTGGTTTATTACTAGAAATCCAATCTTTAGTATAATTGCAAGGTCGATTGCGCAAATAGGAATGATATTCACATTAATTTCACTTGTGACTGGAAGTATATGGGGAAAGCCTACTTGGGGCGTATGGTGGGTGTGGGATGCAAGATTGACATCAATGTTATTATTATTCTTTTTGTATTTGGCATATATTTTTTTATGGCAGTCTATTACCAATAAAGACCTTGCTTCTAAAATATCTGCAGCTTTGGCAATTGTTGGTTTTGTGAATATTCCAATTATAAAATTTTCTGTTGATTGGTGGAATACATTGCATCAACCAGCAACTATTTCAAAGCTTTCTTCACCTAGTATTGATATATCGATGATGGTACCCCTTTTTATAATGACACTTGCAACTTTTCTTTTTTTGATAACAGTTTTCTTTATCAGATTAAGAATAGAAATATTAGATAACAAGATCTTAAGAATAAGAGAAGTAAAATGAATGAGCTTATAAGTATGGGAGGATATGCACCCTTTATTTGGTCTGCTTATGGATTCTTTTTCATTACTATAATAATACTATTTATCACAAACTTCCTGAGATTAAAAAAAAGAGAAGAAGTATTAAATAAAATAAATAACAACCGTGACTGATACAGTAAAAAAAAGGCTAATTAAATTCTTAGTAAGTTTAATTATTTTTGGAATAGCTATTTTAATAATAGTATATAATTTAAGAGATAATATTGTTTATTTTTATAGTCCTTCAGAAATTATAGAAAACAATCAAACAGGCAGTCAAATTGTCAGGCTTGGTGGATTAGTTGAATCTGAGTCAGTTATCAGTGATGGAGATAGTATTTTTCATTTTAAAATAACTGATGGCCAAGAGCAAATAAGCGTCAAATACCAAGGAATACTACCTAATTTATTTGCTGAGGAAAAGGGGGTTGTTGTAGAAGGGATATATATGAACGACGGACGCTTTATTGCTAATAAAGTTTTGGCTAAGCATGATGAAAATTATATGCCACCTGAAGTTATAAAATCACTAAAAGAAACTGGTAAGTGGCAAGAATAATGAGTCTAGCTATAAATTATATTGCAAATTCATTATTAATTTTATGTTTAGTAACCTCGATAATTCAATCAAGGTTTCTATTTAGAATTCAGAATTATAATTTACTTAGTTTATCTCAAATTTCCGCAATCCAGTTTCTATCAATTTTAGTTTCTTTTGTTATATTAATATTTTTATTTATAACTTCTGATTTTAATTTCGACTTAGTCTATTTTCATTCTCATTCTGAGAAACCACTTATATACAAGTTGTCTGGTGTATGGGGAAACCATGAAGGAAGTATGTTGCTCTGGATACTTATATTGGTATTGTTTAACTTTTTATTTTCCCTCTCAAGATCAAGTTCTCAAAAGTTTAAAGAAATAACTGTAGCTGTTCAAAGCTTAATGATATTTGGCTTCGTATTGTTTTTATTAGTCCTTTCAAATCCTTTTAACATAAATAATGAAAATTTTAATGATGGGTTAGGGCTTAATCCAATTCTACAGGATCCACTATTAGCAATTCATCCGCCAATTTTGTATATAGGTTATGTCGGATTTTCACTTATTTTTAGTTTATCTATTACTGGTCTCTTAACTAGTGAAGTTGATAAAAAATGGGCTACCATTGCAAAGCCATGGGTGTTTGCTGCATGGTCTTTTCTAACAGCAGGTATCGCTCTAGGGTCCTATTGGGCGTATTATGAATTGGGATGGGGTGGATACTGGTTTTGGGATCCCGTTGAAAATGCCTCACTAATGCCCTGGCTTTCTGCGACAGCCTTAATACATTGTGTTGTTGTTTTACAGAGAAAAAATACGATGCAGTCTTGGACAATGGTTCTTGCAATTCTAACATTTTCACTAAGTTTAGCTGGAACCTTTCTCGTTAGGTCAGGAGTTTTAAATTCAGTCCATACATTTGCTTCTGATCCAGGTAGAGGCTTATTCATTTTAATATTTTTATTCATTATCCTAAGCTCTTCATTTTTATTATTCGCTTTAAAATCAGAAAAGATTGATAAGCCTTTTTCACATAATATTTCCAGTAGAAATACAGGCATAATGGTAAATAATTGGCTACTTATATCAATTTTGATCGTAGTATTTCTTGGCACTATGTATCCGTTAGCAACGGACCTTCTCTATAATCAAAGCCTAACCGTAGGCCCTCAATATTATGCAATGAGTATTACGCCTATTATTATTCTTTTTTTATTCTTCATGATTCTTTCTCCACAATTAAGCTGGGGAGAAAGCAAGCTCTTAAAAATTTTAAATGAAATGAGATACATTTTAGTTTCTTGTTTAACAATTACTTTCTTAACAACTTTATACTATGACTTATTTAACATTACTGAAATATTAATCATTCTCTTGAGCTTGATTTTAATAATGTCCTCACTGTCTTCGGGTCTTAATTTTAAAAGCACTAAGGTTATTGTGAAGTCAAATTTTGGTCAAAGCATGGCTCATGCAGGTTTTGGAATTTTTATGTTAGCAGTTGTTAGCAATGCTGTATATTCACAAGAAAAGATTTATGATGCAAAAGTTGGCAGCAAGCTTCAATTAGATGAATACATTTTTGATTTTAAAAATATTGAACAAGAAGAAAAAGTTAATTTTAATTCAATAAAGGCCTATTTATCTTTGTCTAAAAGTGGTAAAGATTTAGGTGAATTTACACCTGAGATTCGCTTTTACTCTGACCCACCGACAATAACTTCTGAGACAAGCATCATTCACCAATTCTTCTCAGATGTTTACGTAGTAATGAATGTTCCTCAAAATCAAGAGTCGATTAGTCTTAGACTTCATATTAAGCCATTTATGAATATTCTTTGGTTAGGAGTGGTCATGATTATATTAGGTGGAATAATAACAGTAATTTTGAACAGAAATAATTATAGAGAAAATGAAATTAATTAAATTTTTGCCACTTATTATTATAGTCGTAGTATGTATTTTTTTCTTTTTTTCACTTAATAATGATACGACAAAATTATCATCACCTTTAGTTGGAAAAGAGGTGCCTGAATTTTCAGTCGACCGTTTATTAAGTAATGAAACAATGACAAATAAAGATTTGATTAGTGATAGACCTATTATTTTAAATATTTGGTCATCATGGTGCATTCCCTGCCGAGCAGAACATGATGTACTCATGGTTTTATCAGAGTTATACGATGTTGATATTTATGGCTTAAATTATAAAGATAATGAGGTGGAGGCTAAAAAATTTATTGAGGGATTAGGCAATCCATTTAAAAAAATTGGGGTTGATACGTCTGGTAGGTCAGCCATTGATCTTGGAGTTTATGGTGTTCCGGAAACTTTTGTTATTCGAAACGGTATAATTATGTACAAGCACATCGGTCCTATACATATGAATGAATTGGATGAAAAAATTTTACCAATGATTAAAGGATTATAATTAATGAAGTTAAATTCTGTTACTATCTTGATATTTGTCTATGCTTTGCTGTGCTTCCCAGTATGGGCTGAAGGGCCACGCGCAATCAATATTTTTAAAGAGGTAAGATGTTTAGTATGCCAGGGTCAAACTATACATGAATCTAATGCTGAAATGGCTGAAGATTTAAAGACACTCATTCGTGAGAAAATTAGTGAAGGTAAGTCAGATAAAGAAATAAAAGGATTTTTAGTTGAAAAATATGGAGATTGGATATTGATGACTCCTCCAATCAAAAAACTTACTTATGTTCTCTGGTTTGCTCCATTTATTATTATGTCTATGGGATTAATTGTTATTTTTATAAGAAGAAAAAGAGAAAAAGTCTAAATTTCGTCACTTTGTTGATATTTTTTAAACAAATAAATGATTTTAATATAATATAAAAACAAAGGAGTAATTCGTATGAGATTAAAGATATACAGTATTTTACTATTTTTCATTTTAAGTTTAAATTTTAATTTAGCAACTGCTGGTGGCATTGAAGATGATGACTCAGCAGAAGAATCTAAAGATTACGAAAATGTTGAATTGACTACCAGTGAGGATACTTCCGTATTGCAAGAATCGCAGGATCCATTATCTGAAGAGTCAGAGGAAATCATAGCTGATGGATGTGATGGAGAAACAAATGTTATTAAATGGTCTCAAGGATGCGTTACTTGGTCAGGTGGATACATAGAAGAAGGTGAAACAGCTGATACTTATGTTCGTTACGGATCATAAATAGTGCTTAAGAAAATCTACCTCACTTTATTTATTACTCTCTTACTCGGAAATTTCACGTTTGCAGATCAAAAAGATAAATGGTCAATATCAATTGGTCAATTTGATGTAAATGACACAATAGACTCTTCTGAATTTAGATTAGAGTTATTGTACGGAAATAATTTTTATGAAAACAATTATGGTTTAAAGCCATTCATTGGAGCCATGTTGAATGGTGATAGTGGAAAGTACGCTTATACTGGTTTGAGGAAAGACTTTGTTGTTTCTAAAAAATGGAATTTTACTCCAAGCTTTGCTTTAGGATATTATGACAGAGGAGACAGTAAAGATTTAGGTTATAATTTAGAATTTAGAAGCCAGGTAGAATTTTCATATGCCATGGGTGAAAGTAGGATTGGTATTAATTTAAATCATATTTCGAATGCAAGTTTAGGAGATACAAATCCAGGTACTGAGAGTGCAACAGTTTCACTTATTAGATCATTTTAATTATTTGCTAAGGTCTTAGAAAACTTATCTGGATCGAATGACTCAATATCATTAATACCTTCGCCTGAGCCAATTGCTAATACCGGTATATCTGTAGAGTTTGATAATGATACAACTGTTCCCCCTGCAGCATTTGAGTCAAACTTCGTTAAAATAACTCCTGTAATAGGCGTATATTTATTGAATTCCTCAATCTGCTTAAGAGCATTTTGACCAGTGGTTGCATCTATAACTATGATAGATTCATGTGGAAAACTAACGTCGTGTTTTTTTAAAACTCGATCAATTTTTCCAAGTTGATTCATCAAATCTTGTTTATTCTGTAGTCTACCAGCTGTATCAATAATAATAACATTATTACCATTTTGCTTTGCATGTTCTATTGATTTAAAAACTATACTCGCTGGATCAGATCCATCAACATCTTTAATTATGTCAGTCCCAATTCTACTAGACCATTCACTTAATTGCTCCGTTGCCGCTGCTCTAAATGTATCTGCTGCAACCATTAAGACATTCTTATTATTTTCCTTAAATTTATTTGCTAATTTTGCAATCGTTGTAGTTTTGCCTGATCCATTCACACCTGTCATTAAAATAACATAGGGACTTTTGTTTGTTGAGTAATCAATATTCTTTTTATTTTTAGATAAAATATTTTTTATTATTTCCTCTAATGAGGATTGTATTTTTTCTGTAGAGGGGTTCTCTATAAATTTTTCATTTTTAAGTTTGTCAATAATAAAAGAAGAGGTTTCCAAATCGATATCGGACATGATTAAAAGATCCTCGAATTTTTCAAGTGAGGCATCATCTATCCTGTGGCTTGAAAAAATTTTACTTATCTGGGATTTAAAATTATTAAACAACTATATTTCCAGTTAAACCAATCTGATTTCTACCTGTAACGATCATTTTAACTATTTGTCCATTGTCTAAATTGTTATCAATTTGTACCTTTGCAAAAGTATCCGATCTGCCTCTGCCTTTATCTTCAACAATGACATTAATCTTCTTATTCTTAAGTCCGTCATAATATTCTAAGAGTTTTTTCTTTCCGATTTCCCTCAGTATTTTTGCTCTTTTTTTTATAATATAACGATCAACTTGGGGCATCCTTGCTGCAGGCGTTCCTTCTCTAGGCGAGAATGGAAATATATGCAGAAAGGTTATGTTGCAATCTTCAATTAGATCTAATGTATTTTGAAACATTTCATCATTTTCTGTTGGAAATCCAGCGATTATATCTGCACCAAAGACAACTTCAGATCTCACGCTTCTAATTTCATTAATTACCGAAATAGCATCATCTCTCAAGTGTCTCCTTTTCATTCTTTTCAAAATCATATTATCACCAGCTTGCAGTGACAGATGTATATGAGGAAGAATCCTTTTTTCATATTTAATGAGGTCCATTAAATTTTTATCAATTTCGGCGACATCGAGTGAAGATAATCTTAGTCGCTTAAGGTTAGGTATGGAGAAAAGAATATGAGAGACTAGAGTTGCAAGATTTGGTTTATTTTCTAAGTCGTGACCGTAACTTGTTAAATCCACTCCTGTTAAAACTATCTCTTTATAACCTTGATCAAGAAGAGTATTAATTTGGTTAACTACATTTTCAGGTTCAACACTTCTAGAGTCCCCACGTCCATAAGGAATAATACAAAAAGTACATCTGTGGTCACATCCATTTTGAATCTGAACAAATCCTCTTATTCTATTCTCAACTTTTCTTATAATTGGTGATATAGCTTGACCATGCTCGAATATATCCCCTACTTTATTAATTCTATCATTGCTTTCCTTAATCTCTTTGTAAGTCTTAGACTCTAGCTTTTCCTTATTGCCAATAATTGAATCTATCTCATTCATGGCGACAAACTCATCTTTATGAATTTGAGCTGCGCATCCTGTTAAAATTATTTTATTATCTGGATCGTTTTTTTTGAGCTTTCTAATTTCTGTTTTTAGATCAGCAATAGTTTTATTAGTAACAGCGCAACTATTAATAAAAGTGCGGTCCTGTAAATTATTTTCTTTAGCAAACTTTCTAATAACTTCAGACTCATAAAAATTAAGTCTGCAGCCGTAAGTTTTAACTTCAGGATTTTTCATTAGCTAATTGACCTTTGTTTTTGATAAAAAGTATATAAGCTAAGCATTCATACGCTACGTAACTTGCATGATAAATTCCTGGTGTCTTAACAAGCTTATATAGCCATCTATACTTTGGCAGTCTTGACCAAACTATTAAAAAGGCGTCTATTCCTTGATATATTTTACCATCTTGCTCCACGTGAAGTCTTCGAATTAATTCCGCAGAAGATTTAGCTGTTTCTTTTTGAGCTTCCTTGTTGTTTGTAACATCAATCCAGCCTAATTTTTCATTAAACTTTTTATAATGATTGATCTCCATTCTGCATACACTGCAAGAATTATTGAAGTAAACCTTTGGTGTTTTTTCTGAATGCTTCTTTTTCATATTGTGTATCGGTCTTTATAATCTAGTTTTGTT
Source organism: uncultured Pelagibacteraceae bacterium (assembly GCA_902580665.1). Classification (GTDB taxonomy): domain Bacteria; phylum Pseudomonadota; class Alphaproteobacteria; order Pelagibacterales; family AG-422-B15; genus CACNXQ01. The sequence continues at coordinate 14,161 of CACHLP010000008.1, forward strand.
GGCCCAGTCATAATTATATTTTTATTATCCAAATAATCTATTTCTAAATCTCCACCTGGCAATGATACTTTAACATTATTATCTGATAAGCCCAATTCTTTACCAGCGACTACAGTTGCGCATGCTGCTGTACCACATGCCAGTGTTTTACCTGCACCTCTTTCCCAAACATCTAAGACAATATGATTTCTATCTCTTAATTCAGCAAAGCTAACATTAATTTTCTCTGGAAAAATATTATCATGCTCGATTATTGGACCAAAGTTACTAATGTTATATTTTTTTATTTCATCCAAAAAAAATATAGCGTGTGGATTCCCAAGATTGACAAAAAATGGATTACATACTTTTAATTCATTGTAAGAGAACTCTATAGTTTTGTGATCAATATCTTCTGATAAAGGAATTTTATTCCAACTAAATATTGGCTTTCCCATATCAACACTTACGATGCTATTAGATTTAGCATGGCAGTATATTTTTCTTTCACTAGTCATAATCTCAATTTCTTTTTTATTATTTTGTTCCATTAAATAATTTGCAACACATCTTGTTCCGTTTCCACAGGCACTAATCTCACTACCATCAGAGTTGTAAAATTTCAGAAGTGGTATGTCACTTATTTCAGAATTTCGAATATATATTAACTGATCGCAGCCTATGCCTTTATCACGATTACATATATGCTGAACTTCAGTTGAGCTGTGATCAAGCTCGTTACTCCTTTGATCTATGATTACAAAATCATTCCCCAAGCCATTCATTTTTATAAATTCAAATTCCGACATATAGCCTTTATATTAGGTAAAACCTAATTTTCCAGAAATAAGTACCAATTCAAACTTGACAAGTTTGAAGACAAATAATAAAAAACAGCTGTTTTCCGCAAGAAAAATATTCCTGCGGTACCTATTAATTTAGGTGTCGACATCAGTCAGCGAGTTTCGCCCACTGATGCGTTACCTGCTGAAAGTGAGTTATAAATGTTTGAAAGCCTTAGTAATAGGTTTGATGCTATTTTTAAAGGTCTAAAAAAGACCGGTTCTATTGACGAGAGCTCTTTGGACGCGGCCTTGCGTGATATTAGGCGAGCGCTCTTAGAAGCTGACGTAGCTTTACCTGTAGCAAAGAGTTTTATAGAAAAAATTAAAAAAGAGTCTATCGGCAAGGAAATACTCAGGTCAATAACTCCAGCTCAAATGATAACTAAAATTGTCAACGATGAACTTATAATGACTCTTGGTTCGAACTCTAGTGAATTGAAAGTAAATGAAAGTGGAAATTCAATTTATCTTTTTGCTGGACTACAAGGTTCCGGTAAAACTACGACAGTTGGAAAAATTGGTAATTATTTAAAAGAAAAGAAAAATAAAAAAGTATTATTAATATCACTTGATACGTCTCGTCCTGCAGCATTTGATCAATTAAAGAAACTTTCAGAACAAATAAATGTTTCAATTCTACCAAAGGTTGTAGATCAGTTGCCAATAGATATTGCAAAGAGAGCTTTGCAATTTGCACAACTTCAAGAAATCGATTGTCTATTATTTGATACAGCTGGACGAATAAATATCGATCAGACTCTTATGAATGAATTAAATCAATTAGAAAAAGAAATTAGCCCAACAGAGACATTGTTGGTTCTTGATAGTTTAACTGGACAAGAAGCAGTTAATGTTGCGACTGACTTCTCTAAGACAATTACAGTAACAGGAACAATATTAACGAGAGTAGATGGGGACGCGAGAGGTGGAGCTGCATTAAGTATGAGATACGCAACTAACTGTCCTATTAAATTTATGGGTATGGGTGAGCAAATGAATGCTTTTGAAGTTTTTCATCCTGAACGAATAGCTAACCGTATTCTGGGAATGGGTGACATCGTAACATTAGTTGAAAAAGCATCTGAAACTATTAAAGAAGAAGACGCTGAAAAGATGGCAGAAAAGTTGAAAAAAGGGGAGTTTGACCTTGATGATTTACTTAGTCAAATTAGACAAATGAAAAAAATGGGAGGGATTTCAAATTTAATGAAATTTATTCCAGGTCTTAAAAACATGAAAGATAAAATCCCGCAACAAGATAATCCTGAAAATTCCATTATAAAACAAGAGGCAATAATTTTGTCAATGACAAAGTATGAGAGAAATAAACCAAAGATTATAAATGGATCAAGAAAGAAAAGAATTGCAGCTGGCTCTGGTACATCAATTTCAGATATCAATAAAATATTAAAACAGCATAGAAAAATGTCCGATATGATGAAGAAGTTATCAAAAAAAGGAATGGGATCTATAGATCCAAATATGTTAGGTGGACAATTAGGCGCCGGTATGCCAAATGATTTTTTTAAGAATAAATTTTAATTTTTTTAACAAAAGGAGAAAAAAATGGCATTAAAAATAAGATTATCTAGAGCAGGATCCAAGAAAAGACCTGTCTATAGAGTAGTTGTCGCTGACTCTCGAAGTCCAAGAGACGGTAGATTTATTGAGAAAGTAGGATTGTTTAATCCTCTTCTAAATAAAGATAATAAAGACAGAGTTCAATTGGATCAGGATAATATAAAGGAATGGTTATCTAAAGGAGCAAAGCCCACTGACAAAGTTTCAAAGATCCTGGGTGCTGCGGGTTTAATTCCAATGCCTGCTCAAGGAAACAATCCAAAAAAAGCACAACCAAAGAAAAAAGCTCAAGAACGTTTAGCGGCAGCCCAAGAGGCGTCTGCAGCAGCAGAAGAAGCTCCAGCAGAGGAAGCTCCAGCAGCAGAGGAAGCTCCAGCGGAAGAAGCTCCAGCAGCAGAGGAAGCTCCAGCAGAAGAAGCTCCAGCAGCAGAGGAAGCTCCAGCGGAAGAAGCTCCATCAGAAGAGGAAAAAAAAGGGGAAGACCAAGCAGGAGATGAGAACAAGTAAAAGTCTAATTCATCATGTCTAAGTTCATAGCAGTTGGCGAAGTTAGAGGAGTTCATGGTTTAAAGGGGTTTTTCAAAATCACATCTTTCACAGAAAACCCTGATAATATATTTAAGTTCAAGTCTTTTAAGATTGGAAACAATTATAAATCTACAAACCTAAATAAAATAAAAGAACTGCCTAATGGATATATAGTATCATGCAAGGAAGTTGATAGTAGAGAAAAATCTGAGTTGATAGTTGGATCCCTCATAGAAATAGATTCTTCTGAATTACCTGAAATTAATAATCAAAAAAAATATTATTTTCACGAATTAATTAATTTAGAAGTAAAAGATGAAAATAAGAAAATACTTGGAAAAGTATGTTCAGTTGAAAATTATGGATCAGCCGATTTGATAGAAGTAAGAAAGAAAGACCAAAAAGATTTTTTTATTCCATTTTCAAAAGCGACAATAAAAAAAGTGGATTTAGAAAAAAAATTATTACTGGTTCAAAATGTAAGTGAATATTTAAATTAACAAAATGTATAAAGTTAAAATCATATCAATATTTCCTGACTCTTTTCCTGGAATACTCGGAAAAGGTGTTATAGGTAAAGCTCACAGTAAAAAGATATGGTCATTAAAAACAATTGATCCTCGGAAATATACTAAAGATAAACATAAAAAAATTGATGATACAACAGCTGGTGGTGGACCAGGAATGATTTTTAAACCAGATATTATGGGAAAAGCTATTGATGCATGCTATAGAAATATTAAATCCAAAGAAAAATATCCTCTAATTTACTTAAGTCCAAGGGGAAAACCTCTCACGCAAAAGAAAGTTGGCAAACTATCAAAAATGAAAGGAATAAATCTTCTTTGCGGTAGGTATGAGGGAATTGATCAACGTCTTTTAGATTATTACTCTATAGAAGAATTAAGTATTGGAGACTACATTTTAGCTGGTGGAGAGTTAGCTGCTCAGGTTTTAGTTGAGTCCATAGTCAGACTCCTTCCAGGGACTTTGGGACATAGTGAATCTAGTGAAATGGAGTCATTTAACAATGACTTGTTAGAGTATCCACAATATACCAGGCCAAAAACATGGAAAAACATGACTATTCCAGATGTATTGCTGTCTGGTAATCATAAGAATATCAGTAAATGGCGCTTGGATATGTCTGAGAAAATAACTAAGAAAATAAGGCCAGACATATGGAAAAACTACAAAAAAAACAAGACAAGCAAGAAATAAAGTATTAAAAGACGGTGCGAGGCAATCATGAATATTATTGAACAGTTTGAAAAAGATCAAATCAAGACACTTATAAAGGGTAAGAAAATACCTCAGTTTCATCCAGGTGATACTGTCAGAGTAAATGTTAAGGTTAGAGAAGGTACAAGAGAACGTATTCAAGCATTCGAAGGTGTTTGTATAAGAAAAAAGAATAGAGGCCTCAGTTCTTCATTCACAGTAAGAAAAATATCTTTTGGTGAGGGTGTTGAAAGAGTTTTTCCAATTTTTAGTCCAACTATTGACTCCATTTCTATTGTAAGAAGTGGGCAGGTGAGAAGAGCAAAGCTTTACTACTTAAGAGACCTGACTGGTAAAAAAGCTAGAATTGTTGAAAGAATTAGAAAGAAGCAGCCTGATTTAGCTAGTCTTTATATTGATGAAACAGAAGAGGTTGCGGAAGAACAAATCGTTGCCGCAGAAGAACTTGCAACTGAAGAGGAGGCTACCACGCAAGCTGAGACTTCAGAGACACAAACTGAAGATACACCTGAAGCAAAAGAGGAAATTAGTCCTGAGGCGGAAGATGGAAAATCAGAAGAAACAGACAGTACAAAAGAATAAACAATTCTTTTTCTTTTTAATATCATTAACTGAATTATGAGTGCGCCAAAAACTTTGTATGATAAAATATGGGATAACCATATCGTTTCCATATATGATGATGGAACTACAATACTTTATATTGACCGACATCTTGTCCACGAGGTAACCAGTCCACAAGCCTTTGAGGGATTGCGAATGAGTGGTAGAAAAGTTAGAAGACCTGAATTTACTCTGGCTACAGCAGACCATAATGTGCCCACCATGGATAGGGATAAGGGCATAGCAGACCCAGACTCAAAATTACAAGTTGAAACATTAGAGAGGAACGCTAGGGAAAACAATATTACTTACTTACCGATGTCAGATAAGCGGCAAGGTATAGTTCATATTGTTGGCCCCGAGCAAGGATTTACTCAACCTGGAATGACAATAGTTTGTGGAGATAGTCATACATCCACTCATGGTGCTTTTGGAGCTTTAGCGTGGGGCATAGGAACATCTGAAGTTGAACATACTCTTGCTACTCAAACTCTGATCCAAACAAAAGCTAAAAATATGTGCATTAAAATTACAGGTGAGGTTATGGATGGAGTAACTGCAAAAGACATAATATTAGCAATTATAAAAAAAATAGGAACTGCTGGTGGAACAGGTTATGTGATTGAATATACAGGTGACGTAATTAGAAATTTATCAATGGAAGGCAGAATGACAGTTTGCAACATGTCTATTGAGGCAGGCGCAAGAGCTGGTTTAATCAGTCCTGATGAGAAAACTTGGGAATATTTAAAGGGCAGACCACTTGCTCCTTCTGGAGTTGAGTTTGAAACAGCTATTAGGTATTGGCAATCGCTTGCTACTGATGAAGGCGCGCAATATGACGAGATCGTAGAAATAAAAGCAGATGAAATTATTCCTCAAGTCACTTGGGGAACAAGTCCAGAAGATGTTGTCTCGATCGATGGCTATGTTCCTGATCCGAAAAATGCAAGTAGTGATGAAAAAAAGAGATCTATTGAAAGAGCGCTTGAGTATATGGGTCTTGAACCCAATACGCCAGTTAATGAAATTGAAGTAAATAAAGTTTTTATCGGATCTTGCACGAATGGACGAATAGAAGATTTAAGGGCCGTATCTAAGATTGCAAAAGGTCGCAAAGTTGAAAAAAATGTTCATGCAATGATTGTTCCAGGTTCGGGACTTGTGAAAGAACAGGCAGAAAAAGAAGGCTTAGACAAAATATTTATTGAAGCAGGGTTCGATTGGAGAGATCCTGGATGTTCAATGTGTTTAGCCATGAATGCAGATAAACTTAAACCTCAAGAAAGATGTGCGTCAACTTCAAATAGAAATTTTGAAGGAAGACAAGGAAGAGGTGGGCGAACGCACTTAATGAGTCCACAAATGGCTGCTGCTGCAGCTATCAAAGGTAAATTAACTGATTTTAGAGATCTATAATGGAGAAATTTAATAAACTAACTGGTAACGCAATTCCTTTACGGATAACTAATGTTGATACAGATATGATAATTCCAAAACAGTTTTTGAAAACTATTAAAAGAACCGGTCTTGGAGAATATTTATTTTTTGAGTTAAAGTTTGATCAGGATGGTAATAAAATAGATTCTTTTGAACTCAATCAAGATCAGTATAAAGGTGCGAGTATCTTGATAGCGGGTAAAAATTTTGGATGTGGCTCTTCACGTGAACATGCCCCTTGGTCAATTGCTGACTATGGTATTAAATGTATAATTGCACCAAGTTACGCAGATATATTTTATAATAACTGTTTCAAAAATGGCATTTTACCTATAATTCTTGATGAAGAAACTGTATCTAATTTACAGGACTCTGCTGAGAATACATTGAATTTCAACATTGATCTAGAAAAGCAGAACATAACTTATTTAGAAAACAATGAACAAAAAGAAATAACATTCGAAATCGATCCTGTTAAGAAGAAATGTTTAATTGAAGGACTTGATGACATTGGCATGACTTTAAATAAATCAAGTTCAATTTCAGATTTTGAAAATAATCAAGCTAAGAAAACTCCTTGGTTATATAGAAGCGAAATAATATGAGCAAATTATATAAATTATTAATTTTATCTGGAGATGGCATTGGTCCAGAAGTAATGGATGAAGTTATTAAAGTTGCTAAATGTGTTGAAGAAAAAAGTGATGTTGTTTTTGAAATACAAAAAGATGATATTGGTGGAGCAGCTTATGATCGATATGGTGTTCCCCTATCAGATGAAACATTAGCTAAGGCAAAAGAGTCTCACGCAGTCTTACTTGGTGCCGTTGGAGGAGAAAAGTGGGATAATCTTGATTTTTCTTTAAGGCCTGAGCAAGGGCTTTTAAGTATCAGAAAAGAAATGGATCTATTTGCTAATTTAAGACCTGCTTTATGTTTTGAATCAATGGTTAATGCATCATCTTTAAAATCTGAACTTGTTTCTGGTTTAGACATCCTAATTGTAAGAGAACTTACAGGAGGTATTTATTTTGGAGAGCCGAGAGGTATTGAAGAAAAAAGTGATGGAACCAGAATTGGAATTAATACCCAGTCATATAATACAGAGGAAATAAGAAGAGTTGCAAGAATTGCTTTTGAACTGGCAAGCAAAAGAGGCAATAGAGTAACTTCATGTGAAAAATCAAATGTTATGGAGTCAGGTATTTTATGGAGAGAAGAGGTTTCTTACGTTCATAAAAATGAATATCCAAATGTTGAGCTTTCACATATGTATGCGGACAACTGTGCTATGCAACTTGTAAGAAATCCAAAACAATTTGATGTAATTGTTACTGACAATTTATTTGGAGATATTCTTTCTGATGAAGCCGCTATGTTAACAGGGTCTTTAGGAATGCTGCCTTCAGCTTCATTGGGCGCTTTTGATTCTAATAACTCTAGAAAATCTCTTTATGAACCCGCTCATGGATCAGCGCCTGATATTGCTGGCAAAGGAATAGCAAATCCTATTGCATCTATCTTAAGTTTTGCAATGTGTCTTAAATATTCATTTAATATGGATAAGGAATCTGATCTCATTAATCAATCTGTTAATAAAGTACTTTCAGATGGCCATAAGACAGCCGACTTAATAGGTGATGATGATAAAAATTTGTCGACAGTTGAAATGGGAGACAAAATTATTAATCAAATAAAACAGAATTTCTAATTTATGAGCTTAAATATCGCAATAGTTGGAGCAACTGGAAATGTCGGTCGAGAGATGCTTAACATACTTTCAGATAGAAAGTACGACTCATCTAACATTTTTCCTGTTGCCTCAAGTAAAAGTGAGGGAATGAAAGTTGAATTTGGAGTTAAGGAGCTCACAGTTGAAGCCATTGACAAGTTCGATCCAGCTAAAGTTGATCTAGCACTATTTTCAGCTGGAGCAAGCGTATCAAAAGAATGGGCACCCATGTTTGCTGAAAAAAATTGCATTGTTATCGATAATTCAAGTCAATTCAGAATGGATAAAGATGTCCCCTTAATTGTTCCTGAAGTAAATCCCGATGCTATAAAAAATTATAAAATAAAAAATATTATTGCTAATCCTAATTGTTCAACAATACAACTAGTCGTAGCATTAAAACCATTGCATGAAATTTCTAAAATAAAAAAAGTGATTGTTTCAACGTATCAATCAGTTTCAGGTGCAGGTAAAGCTGGTATGGATGAATTATTTGACCAAACTAAAAACATGTTCTCAGATGAAATAAAAGATAATGTTAAGTTTACGAAACCAATTGCATTTAATGTCATACCTCACATTGATAAATTTATGGATGATGGGTATACAAAAGAAGAGCTTAAGATGAATCAAGAAACAAAAAAGATTCTATCTAATGAAATAGAATTTAGCGCAACATGTGTGAGAGTGCCGGTTTTTATTGGTCATTCAGAGGCAGTAAATATTGAATTTCATGAAAAAGTATCTGTAGATCAAGCAAGAGAAGCGATTAAAAATGCGCCAGGTTGTAAATTACTTGATGAACGTGAAGATGGCGGGTATGTAACTCCGAAAGAATGTGCTGGTAATGACGATACTTATGTTTCAAGAATTAGAGAAGATACTTCAACTAAAAATGGTTTATCAATTTGGGTAGTATCTGATAATTTGAGAAAAGGTGCAGCCTTAAACACAATTCAAATTGCTGAAATGCTGATAGAGGACTATTTAAAATAATGAGAAAAGATATAAGAAAACCAAGAAGAAGTGTTCTTTACGTTCCAGGCTCTAATGCCAAGGCACTAAAAAAGAGTAGTACATTGGATGTCGACTCGTTGATTTACGATTTAGAGGACTCTGTAGCATTAAGCGCAAAAGAAGATGCAAGAAAAGCCATTATTGATATTTTAAATTCAGGAGTGAATAAAAACAAAGAACAGGTAATCAGAATAAATAATTTTGATTCTGAAGAAGGGCAGAAAGACTTAAAAATTTTAGAGAATTGTTCTCCAGATGCAATATTAGTACCAAAAGTTAATGAGGCTAAAGATATACAAGAGTGTGAAAAATATATTAATAATAAGGAAATAAAAATATGGGTAATGATGGAGACTGCACTTTCCATAGTAAACGCATATGACATTGCCAAATCATCAAAATATCTAAAATGTTTTGTTATGGGAACTAATGACCTTTCAACTGAGCTCGGACTAGAAGACGAGTTAAAAAGAACTGCCTTAGTTACTAGTTTTGAAAAATGTATGATGGCTTCAAAAGCATTTAAACTATCGATATTAGATGGAGTATTTAACGATATTAGAGACTCAAAAGGTTTTGAGGAAGAATGTACTTATAGTCATGGATTAGGTTTTGATGGCAAAACACTCATTCACCCCGGGCAAATTCAAATATGCAATAAAATTTTCACTCCTACCCCAGAACAGCTTGATAAAGCAAAAAGAATTGTTGCGGCTTTCGAGGAGGCTCGAAAAAAGGATCCTAACATTGGTGTTATAACGTTTGAGGATAGTCAAATAGAAGAACTTCATGTTGCCCACGCAAAAAGAGTTATAGAAGCCGAGTCACTAGTCAATAAAGTCGAGGAAGACTCTCATATTGAGGAGTCACAAACACCAACAAGTAAATATAAAATTGGTAATTTTTTTGAAGACTTCAAAATGGGTCAAAAAATTATTCATGCAACACCCAGAACAATCACTTCAGGAGACTGTGCATTGTATACGGCTCTTTATGGATCTAGGTATGCCTTACATTCATCAAAAGAGTTCGCAAAAAAAATGTCCTTAGATGAATCTCCAGTTGATGATTTTCTTTTATTCAATATTGCGTTTGGAAAAACCGTTCCAGATATTTCATTAAATGCAATTGCTAATCTTGGATATGCTGAATGCAAATTTCTCAAACCAGCTTACCCAGGGGATACAATTCATTCAACGTCAGAAGTTATAGGTATTAAAGAAAATTCAAATGGAGATAACGGGGTCGTTTATGTACATTCAATTGGATCTAATCAACATGGTGATCCTGTAATTGATTATAAAAGATGGGTCATGGTGAGAAAGAAAAATAAAAATCTTAAAAAAGTTAATCCCTCAATTCCTGATTTAAATAAAGAAGTATCAAATAGAGAAGTAATATCAATTGCTGAAAATTATAAATTTGATGTTTCGAACTTTGACTTTGCAGCGTCTGGATCGGCTCTTTGTTACGAAGATTATAATGTTAATGAAAAAATTAATCACATTGATGGAATGACTGTAGAAGAAGCAGAACATATGATGGCGACTAAACTGTACCAAAATAATGCTAAAGTTCATTTCAATCATTTCGTTGAAAAAGGCGGAAGATTTGGTAAACGGATTGTTTATGGTGGTCATGTAATTAGCTTAACAAGAGCTCTCACATTTAATGGCTTGTCGAATGCTTTTAAAATAATTGCAATAAATGGAGGCACGCATGCTTCACCTTGCTTTGCGGGAACAACAGTTTTTGCGTGGAGTACTATTTTAGACAAGATTGAAGTTTCAGATAAGCTTGGAGCATTACGAATAAGAAGTAATGGAATTGGAGATGCACAGGTGTATCAGTTTCAACATCGGGATGCAAATAATAGATTTGATTCTTCGGTACTTTTAAGTCTTGATTATTGGGCATTAATACCAAGAAAAAATTAATTTACTGTCGTTTAAATCTATTCTTTTTGATATAAATAGGTGATCAATAATGAGCAATCCACTTTCACCTCACCTTCAAGTCTATAGATGGCAAATTACTTCCATCTTATCTATTCTTCATAGAATTACAGGAGTTGTTTCATCGCTTGGATCATTGATAATAATATTTTTACTATTCGCTATTGGTAGTGGTGAAGATTTTTTTGAGACTGTAATCAAAGTAGCTAACAACTTATTTGTTAGAACAATTCTTATTGGTTTAACATTTTCATATCTATTTTATTTTGCAAATTGTATCAGACATCTGTTTTGGGACTCAGGCTATGGATTGGACTTAAATACTGCCAAATTGACAGGATGGTTAACAGTATTTCTTACAGTTGTTCTAACGGTAATTTTCTGGATGATGGTGATGGGCATATTTTAATTATGGAATCAGCAAAAAATGCATGGAAAATTCATAGATTAACTACCATTTTATTGATTCCACTTATTATATATCTGTTTGTGAGAATAATTCATTTCTCTGGCGAACCTTATCAGTTGATATTGGAAGAATTAAGAAGTCTGTGGTCAATTTTATTTATATTGATATTTACCGTTTTAGGGCTAGTTCATATGAGAGTAGGAGTTAACGAGATACTAGAAGATTATATTCATGACGAATCTGCTAAAAAGGTAATTAATTTTTTAATATCATCCTTTTTTATATTTATTTTAATCTTTGTATGTTTATCAATGTGGTTAATTTTAATATTTTAATATGAATTACGAAATCGAATATCATGATTACGACGTTGTTGTTGTAGGAGCTGGAGGCTCTGGATTAAGAGCAACAGTTGGTGCTGTAGAGAATGGATATAAGACAGCTTGTATCTCTAAAGTTTTTCCAACAAGAAGTCATACTGTAGCTGCACAGGGTGGAATCTCAGCTGCATTAGGAAACATGGGAGAAGATGATTGGCGATGGCATATGTACGATACAGTTAAAGGGTCAGATTGGCTTGGAGACCAGGATGCAATCGAATATCTATGTAAGAATGCGCCTAAAGCAGTTTTAGAATTAGAAAATTATGGAGTGCCATTCAGTCGAACAGAAGATGGTAAAATATATCAGCGAGCTTTTGGTGGTATGACAAAAAATTATGGCGATGGAACTGCGCAAAGAACATGTGCTGCAGCAGACAGAACTGGCCATGCAATAATTCATACTCTTTATGGGCAATCATTAAAACACGATGTGGATTATTACATTGAGTACTTTGTTTTAGATTTACTAATGGTTGAAGGAGAATGCAGAGGTGTTGTTGCCTGGTGTTTAGAGGATGGTAAGCTTCATGTATTTAATTCAAAACAAACTGTATTAGCATCAGGTGGTTATGGAAGAGTTTATTTCTCTGCTACATCTGCTCACACATGTACAGGAGATGGAAATGCAATGGTATTAAGAGCAGGTCTTCCTCTGCAAGATATGGAATTTGTTCAGTTTCATCCTACAGGAGTCTATGGTGTTGGATGTTTGATAACTGAAGGTGCTAGAGGAGAAGGAGGATACCTGGTTAATAGTGAAGGAGAAAGGTTTATGGAAAGGTACGCTCCATCAGCAAAGGACTTAGCCTCAAGAGATGTAGTGTCACGATCTATTACCAAAGAAATTATTGATGGAAGAGGAGTTGGGAAAGATAAAGATCACATGTATCTTCATCTAGACCATATTGATTCAAATATTCTTGAAGAAAGGCTACCAGGAATATCAGAGTCTGCAAAAGTTTTTGCTGGAGTGGATGTAACTAAAGATCCAATACCCATAATACCCACAGTTCATTATAATATGGGCGGAATACCAACCAACTTCCACGGCGAAGTTATGAATCTTGTTAAGGGCGACGAAACAGTCGTACCTGGCTTAATGGCTGTTGGGGAGTCAGCTTGTGTGAGTGTCCATGGCGCAAATAGGTTAGGATCTAATTCGCTAATTGACCTTGTAGTTTTTGGAAAAGCTGCCGCAGACAGAATTAATGATATTGTTCCTAAGGGCAAAAAAAATAAAGATATTCCTCAACCAGTCATCGATGATGTAATAGCAAGATTTGATGCTACCAGAAATTCTGACGGCGATGTAACAACGGCGGAACTGAGATCTCAAATGCAAAAAGTTATGCAAAAACATTGTGCGGTATTCAGAGATGATGAAATTATGACAGAAGGAAAAAAACTCATCGAAGAAACTTGGCTCGACAGTGAAAACTTAAAGATAAAAGACAAATCACTTGTTTGGAATACAGATTTATTAGAAACTTTAGAGTATAAAAATCTTATTGCTCAAGCTGTAGTCACTATGAATTCTGCTCATAATAGAAAAGAAAGCAGAGGTGCGCATGCTAGAGAAGATTTCAAGGAAAGAGACGATAAAAACTGGATGAAACATACACTATCCTGGCTTGACGATGAAAAATGTAAGCTGGAATACAGATCAGTTCATGAATATACCCTTTCAAATGAAGTTAAATATATAGAACCTAAAGCAAGAGTTTATTAATGGTTCAATTCAACCTTCCAGATAACTCAAAACTCACTGACGGTGATTATTATAAATTAGAATCTGAGAACAAACGTATAAAAAAGTTTAAAATTTATAGATGGTCTCCCGAGGATGATAAAAATCCTAGAATGGATACTTATGAAGTTGATATCGATGATTGCGGTCCTATGGTATTAGATGCCGTTATGAAGATTAAAAATGAAGTTGATACCTCTTTAACTTTTAGAAGGTCTTGCAGAGAAGGAATTTGTGGCTCATGTGCTATGAATATTGATGGCACAAACACACTTGCGTGTACAAAAGCAATATCAGATGTCAAAGGTGATATTAAAATTTATCCTTTACCTCACATGCCCGTTATCAAAGACTTGGTAACAAATCTGAAAAATCTTTACAAACAACTAAAGTCGATAAAGCCATGGCTAATAAAACAAAAACAAGAAGCGACTGATACAGAAAATATTCAATCAAGAAATGATAGAGAAAAACTTGATGGCTTGTATGAATGTATATTATGCGCATGTTGTTCTACATCTTGTCCAAGTTATTGGTGGAACAGTGATAAGTATTTAGGGCCAGCCGTCTTACTGCAATCTTATAGGTGGCTGCAGGATAGTCGTGATGAAGAAAGAAAAGAGAGACTTAAAGAGTTGGATGACACGTTTAAAGTTTATAGATGTCATACCATAATGAACTGTACTCAAGCCTGTCCGAAAGGTCTTAACCCAGCTAAAGCAATCGCTGGGATTAAGCAAATGATCGCGCAACAATAACCAACAATCAAAACAATTTTTGTTGGCCGGTAATCCTTTTTTAAAGGGGGGATGATGGACAACTATTAATTAGGGGAATTAATGAAAAAAGAATATCGCGTTGTCCATCAACATCCTACATATAGTATTCTTCGCACATAATTGAACCTAAATACTACTGCCAACTTGACAAATGCAATACTCAATATTTCTTCTCAATTTTTACTATGAAACTTCCCTTATGCCAGCTGTTTTCTATATATCTGATTTGATGATTATTCTCTGCCCAATGGGGGAATTCTTTTTTTATTTGACCACTATTACCAGTAATAATTTCAACTTTAGAAATATTATCCTCATACGCGCTGTAAATAAAATCAGTAAAATCCTGATAAGCCTCTTCTAATGTAAATCCGTGGAGATCAAGTTTTCTCATAATTTTCAAACATTGCTATTAGCCTTAATTAATTTACAATAATTTACCTATGAAGAATTCTTACACTAAACCTAACTTAAAAACTAAGTATTTTGAAGACTTATTCAATTCGCTTCCATCAATGGAGAATAAATCAGTCGCCATTACAGGCACAACTTCGGGATTAGGGTTTTATGCGGCTGAGTCAGTTGCTAAGCTTGGTGCACGAGTATTATTACTTAATCGTCCATCAGACAGAGCTGAAACTTCTTATGCTTTGTTGAATGATAACTGCTCAAATGGGGAACTTCATAAAGTAGATTGTGATCTTCAAAGCTTTGAATCAGTTAAATCAGCGTCATTAAAAGTAAGTGAAATTTGTACAGATGGCCTTGATGTCTTGTGTAATAATGCTGGTGTTATGGCACTTAAAGATAAAGCTACAATTGACGGTTTTGATGTGCAGATGCAAACAAATCATCTTTCTCATTTTCTTCTTACTAAGTTATGTATGCCACTATTAGATAAAGCTTCACAATTAAGAAATGAAGCAAGAATAGTCAATCATTCAAGTATTGCACGTACTCAAGCCAAAAAATTAAAAGAAAAATTTTTTGAAAAGAAAGGTGGTAGCTTAGGCGGAGACAAAGGCAGTATGATATTTGGTACCGGTCGTTGGGAACGTTATGCTCAAACAAAACTTGCTAATGCTGCGTTTACTGCATGTCTTCATGAGAAATTAAAGAATAAAAATTCAAAAATTAGAGCAATGGTTGCACATCCTGGTCTCGCAGAAAGTGATTTACAATCTACTACTGTTGAAGACGGTGGCTTAAGTAGTTTTTTTACAAAATATATGATGAAGTTTGGTCAGTCTGAAAAGGATGGAACCTTAGGATTATTAAGGTGTATTGCTGATCCAAAAATTAATTCGGGATCAATTGTTGGGCCTGGTCTAAAAGGAGCTAAGGGTAAAGCAAAGTCATTTCCACTTGAGTCTTTTTACGACAATGATGAAACCAAGAATCTATTATGGACTAAAAGCTGCGAGGCTATTAGTGAAAATTTCGAAATATAGGAATCTTTAATGAAAGTAATTAATCAGTTTATTAATGGCAAAGAGTATATTAGTAAATCTAATCGGTTTGGTGATGTATTTAATCCTGTGAATGGAGAAAAAACAAAAAAAGTCTCATTTGCTAACTCTGAGGACGTGAAAGTTGCAATAGAATGTGCAGTTGAAGCAGGAAAAAAATGGACTGCAACTCCACCCTTAACAAGATCAAGGGTTCTTTTTAGGTTTAAAGATTTAATTATGCGAGATATAGATCAGCTTGCGCTAGAGCTGACTTCTGAGCATGGTAAAATTTTATCAGACTCAGCAGGTTCAATTACTAGGGGCATGGAAGTGGTGGAATTTGCCTGTGGTATTCCTCATCTTCTTAAGGGTGAATACTCAGAAAACGTAGGATCTGATATTGATAGTTGGAGCATGAGACAGCCATTGGGTGTAAGTGTTGGTATTTCTCCATTTAATTTTCCAGCCATGGTTCCAATGTGGATGTTTGTAATTTCGATAGCATGTGGAAATTCATTTATTCTTAAGCCAAGTGAAAAAGATCCAACAGTTCCCTATATGTTGGCTGAATTGTTAAAAGAAGCTGGACTTCCAGATGGAGTATTTAATGTAATTAATGGAGATAAAGAAGCAGTTGATTTATTAATAACTGATCCAGCAGTAGACTCTGTGAGCTTTGTCGGATCAACCTCGGTTGCTGAATACATTTATCATACGTCTTCAAAGCACAATAAAAGAGTTCAATCCCTGGGAGGCGCTAAGAATCATATGGTTGTTATGCCTGACGCTGATCTTGATCAAGTCGTTGATGGTTTGATTGGTGCAGGATACGGTTCTGCTGGCGAGAGATGCATGGCTCTATCGGTCGCCGTTGCTGTTGGTGACGTAGGAGATAAGCTAATTGAAAAATTAACACCTCGCGTTCAGAACTTGAAGGTAGGTCCTGGAACAGATCCAGAAGTTGAAATGGGCCCATTGATCAGTGACGTTCATCTCGCAAAAGTTAAAAGCTACGTTGACGCAGGGGTATCTGAAGGAGCTGAACTAATTGTTGATGGAAGATCAATTTCACTTCAAGGGTATGAAAACGGATATTTTATAGGTGGATGTTTATTTGATCATGTTAAAGAGGACATGAAGATATATAGAGAGGAAATATTTGGTCCTGTACTCTCAGTTGTGCGTCAACCAACTTTTAATGATGCTTTAAAAATGGTTAACGATCACGAATTCGGAAATGGCACTACTATTTATACTCGAGATGGAGATACTGCCCGTGCTTTCTCTAATCAATGTAAAATTGGCATGGTGGGAGTTAATGTGCCCATACCAGTTCCAATGGCTTTTCATAGTTTCGGAGGATGGAAGAGGTCTTTATTTGGTGATCACGCAATGCATGGCATGGATGGAGTAAGATTTTTTACTCGACTGAAAACAGTTACTTCAAGGTGGCCAACTGGAATTAGAGAAGGTGCAGAATTTACAATTCCAACAATGAAATAATTTAGATTCTTAGCTTGATTTTAATCTCTATCTAGTTAGTTTACGGATTGTAAATATTCTCAGATGAAAAATAAAAAAATATCACTTATTGGAGCTGGTCAAATCGGAGGTACGTTAGCCCATCTCGCAGCAATGAAAGAATTAGGTGATGTTGTTCTTTTTGACTTAATGGCTGGTTTAGCGAAAGGAAAAGCATTAGATATTTCACAGTCATCGGCAATTGATGGCTTTAATGTTTCCTTATCGGGAACAGATAATTACGAAGATACTCGAGACTCTGATGTTATCATAATTACTGCTGGTGTGCCAAGAAAACCAGGCATGACAAGAGACGATCTCTTAGGCACCAACTTGAAAATCATTAAACAAGTTGCTGAAGGTATCAAATCTACATCACCTAATGCTTTTGTGATTTGTATCACAAATCCACTAGATGTAATTGTAATGGCGCTACAAAAATATTCTGGCTTACCAAAAAATAAAGTGATTGGTATGGCAGGCGTGCTGGATACTTCAAGATTTAAATATTTCTTATCACAAGAACTCAATGTACACATAAGTGAGGTAGACTCGTTTGTTTTGGGTGGACATGGAGATACTATGGTTCCCGTTCCTAATAGAACAACGGTGA
>CACHLP010000009.1 GCA_902580665.1 uncultured Pelagibacteraceae bacterium
ACCAAAGAACGGGTAGAATGGTGATTATGGTCGACGATGAAGACCGTGAGAATGAGGGTGATTTAATAATCCCTGCTGAGAAAACTGATGATCAAGCAGTAAATTTTATGGCCAAATATGGAAGGGGTCTTATTTGCCTTTCTTTAACAGAAAAAAGAGTAAAAGAGTTAGATTTGCCACTAATGTCTCAAAATAATGAAATGAGAGATTCTACGGCATTTACAATATCGATAGAAGCAAAAGAGGGTGTAACCACGGGTATTTCTGCTCAAGACAGAGCCGTAACAATTCAGACCGCAATAAATAAAAATATGACTAAGGATGATATTATTAGTCCTGGACATGTATTTCCTCTAGTAGCTCGTGATGGAGGAGTTTTAGTCAGAGCAGGTCACACAGAAGCATCTGTAGATTTAGCGAGACTAAGTGGGAATATACCAGCAGGTGTTATTTGTGAGATTATGAATGACGATGGGACAATGGCTAGAATTCCTGATTTGATTGAATTTTCAAAAGAGCATAATATCAAGATTGGAAGAATTGTTGATCTAATATCCTACAGACGAGATAAAGATAAGTTTGTAAAAAAGATCCACGACTCAAAAGTAAAAATTAAATCTA
Organism: uncultured Pelagibacteraceae bacterium; assembly: GCA_902580665.1. Classification (GTDB taxonomy): domain Bacteria; phylum Pseudomonadota; class Alphaproteobacteria; order Pelagibacterales; family AG-422-B15; genus CACNXQ01. The sequence continues at coordinate 622 of CACHLP010000009.1, forward strand.
ATTATGAATTTGACATCAAAATTTATGAGTCCTTATTTGATAACACTGAGCAAATAGTTTTATCGAAGGGTAATATTAATAATGGAGAGCCAATAATGGTTAGAGTCCATGTGACTGATTATTTTGATAATCTATTTGGTGAGTATGGTAGTGATGACGCCTCATTAAATAAGAGCGTAGAAATTATACAAGAGCATGGAAGGGGAATACTTGTCTTAATTAGAGATAGTGGCAAATCCATCATAAATAGACTTATAACTAATTCATCCTCTGGCAGCAATAAATCACAAAATGAAAAAGATGAGCTGAGAATTTACGGCATGGGTGCTCAAATCCTATCTGAGCTAGGCGTGAAAGAAATGATACTTCTTACTAATACTGAATGGAAATTCATTGGCCTGGATGCTTATGGCATTAATATAATTGAGACAAAATTACTAAGTGCGTTATAAAAAATGAAAAAATATAATTTTCTATTGGTTGTTTCAAATTTTTATCCCAAAATAACTCTTAACTTATTAAAAGGTGCACAGAAATATTTAGAAAAAAATGGACATACGTTTGATACTACTTTTACAATAGGGTCCTTAGAAATCCCAACAAAGATATCAATGAAATTAAATAAAAGTAAGTATGATGCTGTTGTGGCCATTGGTTGCATTATTAAAGGCAAAACTGACCATTACGAGTTCATCTCTAACGCAATTACTAAGACATTACTCGAACTTTCAATCCAAAATAAATTACCGATCTCTAACTCTATACTTTTTTGTAGGAACATAAAGCAAGCAAAGGAGAGATCATCAAATAAACTTAATAGAGCAGAAGAGGCCGTCAAAGCAGCCATAGCAGTTTTACAAGATTAAATAATGTCTAATATTAAATCATTTCAAAGACTATTAGTGGTCCAAGCTCTCTATGAATTGTCAATTAATGAAAATAGAAGTCAAACACCTATTAAAGAAATATTCGCTAATATTGTTCAGCAATCTGATTATGAAAAAAATATAACTAATAAAAATTTGAACTTTGCAGAAAAAATTTATGATGGAGTTATGGAAAATTTAGATGACATAAATAAAATTTTAAAATTATCAATGAGAAAGAAATCTAAAATTAATAATATGGATAAGTTACTAGTTTCAATTTTTAGATCAGCAATTTATGAAATTTTATTCTCTAATAATGTAACAAAGAAAGTTGTAATTTCTGAATATTTATTGATTGCTAACCATTTTTTTGGAGATAATGAAACGTCGCTAATAAACGGAGTCCTTGATAATCTGCAAAATTCTTAAGCTGAAAATAAAAGATTGCAAAACTCTGTAAATTTTGGCATTTTCTCCCAAATATAATGATAGAGGACCATTTATGAGCATTATGAATTTAATAATTTTTTCTGGCATATTATCAATTATCTATGGATTTTGGGCTGGCAACTCTGTTTTAAAATCAGATGCTGGTAATGAAAAGATGCAAGAAATATCTTCAGCTATTCAAGTTGGCGCTCAAGCATATTTAAATAGACAGTATACAACAATTGCAATTGTTGGCTTGGTGATATGTGTCCTCTTATATTTATTCTTTCAAGACATGTGGGTGATAGGGGGCTATTTAATTGGTGCCATATTATCAGGTGCTGCTGGCTATATTGGAATGATTATATCAGTTAGGGCGAATGTCAGAACTGCCCAAGCTGCAAATGAGAGTTTAGGAAAGGGCCTAAATGTAGCATTCAAGGCTGGAGCTGTAACAGGCATGTTAGTTGCAGGCTTGGCGCTGCTATCTATTTCCGTTTATTATGTGATTTTAGAGTCCTATTCAGTTTCCAATGAAACACTCAAGCATGCATTAGTCGCTCTGGGCTTTGGTGCTTCATTAATATCAATTTTTGCAAGATTAGGTGGAGGTATATTTACCAAGGGAGCCGATGTTGGTGCAGACTTAGTAGGAAAAGTTGAAGCAGGTATACCTGAAGACGATCCAAGAAATCCCGCAGTCATAGCAGACAATGTTGGTGATAATGTCGGGGATTGTGCGGGTATGGCAGCAGATTTATTTGAAACGTACGCTGTTACTATTGTTGCAACAATGGTTTTGGCTACAATATTTTTTGCTGGTCCAACAGCTGAGATGATGACAATTTATCCAATGGCTATCGGAGGTAGTTGCTTAGTGGCTTCGATAATTGGCACATTTTTTGTTAGACTAGGTCGCTCTCAAAGTATTATGGGAGCTCTTTATAAAGGTTTTATCGCTTCTGCAATACTGTCACTAATATTCATATATCCTGTTACACAATTCATCTTAGGTGATATGTCAACAGAATTTAGCTTTGGTGCAACTACTTTTACTGGAATGTCGCTTTATGTATGTGCTTTTGTTGGAATTATTATAACGGGTTTATTAATATGGATAACCGAATATTATACAGGCACTAATTATCGACCTGTTCAAAGCGTAGCAAAAGCATCAACAACTGGACACGGAACAAATGTCATTCAAGGTTTGGCTGTCTCAATGGAAGCTACAGCCCTACCAGCTATTGTAATTGTAGTCGGAATAGTATTTACGTATCAACTTGCAGGTCTTTTCGGAATAGCGATCGCAGTTACAGCAATGTTAGCTTTAGCTGGCATGGTTGTTGCCCTTGATGCCTATGGTCCTGTAACTGATAATGCAGGGGGCATAGCTGAAATGGCAAATCTTGATGAAAGTGTAAGAAAAACTACAGATGCCCTTGATGCAGTCGGTAATACAACGAAAGCTGTTACTAAGGGTTATGCAATCGGATCTGCTGGTTTAGGTGCTTTAGTTCTATTCGCTGCATATGTTGAGGATCTGAAATTAATTCCTGATATAACTCCTGATTTTAGTTTGGAGAATCCTTATGTTGTAGTAGGCCTTTTAATTGGTGGACTATTACCTTATTTATTTGCTTCCATGGGAATGATGGCAGTAGGCAGAGCTGGTGGAGCTGTAGTTGAAGAAGTAAGGAAACAATTTTCAGATAACCCTGGAATAATGACTAATGAAACTAAGCCTGATTACTCTAGATCAGTAGATATGTTAACTAGGTCAGCAATAAAAGAAATGATTATTCCGTCCATGCTACCCGTATTGTCACCATTGGTTCTTTATTTCATTATATCTATTGTAGCTGATCAAGATGCAGCGGTATCATGTGTAGGTGCAATGTTATTAGGTGTAATTGTTACTGGGATCTTTGTTGCTATATCTATGACAGCTGGTGGAGGCGCTTGGGACAATGCTAAGAAGTTTGTTGAAGATGGTAATTTTGGTGGTAAAGGTTCTGAAGCTCACAAAGCTGCTGTAACCGGTGATACAGTAGGAGATCCCTATAAAGACACCGCAGGTCCAGCGGTGAATCCTATGATAAAAATTACTAATATTGTCGCATTGCTCTTATTAGCAGCTTTATAGTGTTCATCTATTGACTTCGCGTAAACGCTTCGTAGATCTGATCTGCTATTCCGTAATTATTTGAAATAACTCTAGTCTTGTTATCAGAGAAGTTTATTTTCGCAAAATTATTTTCATTTAAGAACTCTTTTGAAACTAATGTTTTATTTTTATCAAATTCAAATCTAAATATAGATTGATATATAATGTCATCGTCTTCGAATACATTTTTTTCTTTAAGTGAGATTAAATAAATCCAGATATTATTTATATCTTTAATTTCAATTGATGGTGAACCTAGGGTTGAAAATATGTCACTTTCTGAGGTAATTCCAATACTAAATTGTGACATTTCATCGGCAGAACTTATGACATCTTCTAATAAATAACCATGTTGCTTATTTATGGGAGAGCAATTATAAATTAAAAATAAAAAGTTTAATAATAATATAATTACTTTCATGAATTTATGTTTTTTAAAAAAGAAAATAAACAAGTAAAAATAATTTATCAGAATATTATTAAAATATCGAGATCAAAATTTTTTTATTTAGATCTTAAATTGAATGATAATTTTGAAACTAGATTTGACTTAATAATTTTCCATGCTTTCATAATATTTTTTTATTATAAAAACTTAAATAATGAGAAATCTAAGATTTCTCAAGATCTATTTGACTTTATGTTTAGTGATTTTGAAAATAATCTTAGAGAAATGGGATTTGGCGATATAGCAGTGAATAAAAAAATGAAGGTATTTATTACAGCATTTTATGGCAGAATTGCCCAATATAGTAAAGGAGCAGATATGTATAGAATTAACGGAGATAAAACGTTGCTTCGTCAAACAATCTTAAATAATATTTACAAAGGTAAAGAAAAATCAAGTCAATATGTGAACTTTTTTATTGATTATATGGAAGAAAATATAAATCAATTTACAAACAAGAGTGAGGAGGAGAACATAGAAAATGGTTTCCGTTATAATAATATAAAAAATTTGAAAGTTAAATAGTGACTAAAGTTTTCACTTTATCTATTGATATGCTTGGAAGTGAGACAAAAGTTAATGATGTTCTAAAAGGAATAAATCAATCCTTACTAAGAAATATAAACTACAAGTTTCAGTTGTATGGACCTGCAAATTTAATCAAAAAAAAAATGGAAAAGTATAAGAGGCTTATCCAAGTTTCTGAAATTATAGACTGTGAGTCATTTGTTTCAATGGATGACAAGCCTTCTGACATTATTAGGTCGAAGGAAAATACCAGCATGTATCGTGCAATAAAGTCAGTCAAAGATAATCATTCGAATGCAATATTGTCTTTTGGAAATACTGGAGCATTGATGTCTTTATCAACTTTGCAGATTAAGACTTTAGAAAATATCAGAAGACCTGCAATAGCTTCTATCTGGCCAAATATGAAAGGTGAGTCTGTAGTGCTAGATTTAGGCGCAAATACTAAATTAGATTCACGATATTTAATTGATAATTCTATTTTAGGTGCTAGTTTAGCTTCAATATTATTTAAAATTAATTGTCCTAGCATTGGTCTTTTAAATGTTGGAGTGGAGGACAATAAAGGGAGAGAGGAAATAAAGTTAGCATCTGATAAATTAAAAGAGTTTTCAAGAAATATTGATATTAATTACCAGGGGTATGTTGAGGGAAATGATATTTCTGGCGGCAAAACTAATGTCGTGGTAACGGATGGATTTACAGGCAACATATCACTAAAGACGGCAGAAGGAACAGCAAAGTTATTTCAAAACCATCTTAACGATGCATTTAGAAGCTCCATTTTGTCTAAAATCGGCTACTTCTTTGCCTCACTAGCTATGAAGTCAGTCAGAGATAGATTGGATCCAAGAGTTCATAATTGTGGAATTTTAATGGGTTTAAACTCATTAGTAGTAAAATGTCACGGCCACTCTGAATATAGAGGTGTTTCATACGCAGCAGATATAATATATTCACTATTAGAAAATAACGTGAACAACAGAATTCAGCATTACGTTCATGAAATGCAGAGCAAATTGAAAAAAGGGTTCTAAAAAAATTAATTAATATATTGTTATAAATAACTATTATTAATATAATTTTTATAAAAATGGACAAAACTACAACAAGATCAACTTTAAGCGAAGCTGTTTTTAAAAACGTTGGTCTATCTAGAAATGAGTCTGCAACTTTAGTTGACTCTGTATTTAGTGAAATTCTATCAAGTCTTATTAATGGAGATGATGTCAAGATCTCTTCATTTGGTACATTTATAGTTAGGCAAAAAAAAGAAAGAATAGGCAGAAATCCCAAAACTGGAGAAGAGGTGCCCATCACTGCAAGAAGCGTAGTAACTTTTAGAGCATCCAATGTATTAAAATCAAAAGTAAATACTAAAAACAAAATTAATACTAATATTACGGAGTAGTCATACATAATGAACATAAAATCACCTGAAGCTTTTCGTACAATAAGTGAAGTTTCAAAAGATCTTTCACTGCCACAGCATGTACTCAGATTTTGGGAAACTAAATTTGTTCAGATTAGACCAATTAAAAGAGGCGGAGGCAGAAGATATTATAGACCTGAGGATATTAAGCTTCTAAGAGGGATAAAAAGCTTGCTATATAAAGATGGCTATACGATAAGGGGGGTTCAAAAAGTAATAAAAGAAATAGGAACAAAAAATATTTTACTTAAAGAAACTAAAAATAATGACTTTACAGAAAATGATAATAATAATATGCAATCCCACAGTAATACCACTTCTCAATACCAGCTAGGTGAAACTAAAAGAAAACAACTTATGAAAGTATTGAATGACTTGGTAGATTTAAGAAAGAAAATAAACCAAGGTGAATAAATGGCAAAAAAATCAACAGTAAAAGTTAGGTTAGTACCAGAAGAAAAAGCAGACAGCAAATTTTATTACTACACTAAAAAACCAACCTCAGGATTAAAAGCGAAAGATAAATTAAGAATGAAAAAATACAATCCTGTAACAAAAAAACATGAATGGTTCATTGAAAAGAAGTTGCCTCCTCATAGTAAATAATCTATTTTTTAAATTTACTTTTTTCAAATTTAATAAAATTTTCTATTATTGAAAGCCATATACTACTCAATAATTTTGTATTACCTCCCAATTGTTTCGTTCTATGTGCAATCTTTTTTGTAATTTCATTAATCCTTTTTTTATCAACTATCTCAGATTTACTTACTTTTAACTCTAGAGCTTTTTCTACTAACTTAGATCTTTTAACCATAAGTGGTAAAAGCTTATTATCAATTTCATCTATCTTGCTTCTAACAGCCTTCATTTCGGGTGTATTATTTTTTTTTGCTTTCATTTTTTCTTAAATGGTTTGAGAATATACATTGATGGAAATACCCAGATAATACCTAATAGAAAATATACAATAAATTCAATTAGCCAATGATTAAAGTTGATTTTAGCTAAAATAACCATAACTAATAAACAATAGATCGTGATTGCAATTATAAAAATAACAACACTCATTGCTTTTTTTAATTTTGTCATGCCAAATATGTAATAAATATGAACAGCAAAATCAATATATTTTCAATTTGGCTCTTAACCTTAATGATTTTAATTTGCGCTATAATTTTAATAGGGGGTTACACAAGAATCTCAGATTCAGGACTTTCAATTACAGAATGGCTTCCAGTTTCAGGAATACTCTATCCTCTATCTGAGGCTGCTTGGACTATAGAATTCGATAAATATAAATTAATAGACGAATTTATGTTAGTTAATAGTTCTATGACTTTACAAGAGTTTAAGGTCATTTATTTCTGGGAATGGTTTCATAGGGCGTTTGCAAGGCTTATCGGTATTGTTTACCTAATTCCTCTTTGTATTCTTTTATTCTACAAAAAAATTGAAAAAAAATATTATATAAATGTCATTTCTATAGGCGTTCTTTTATTTGCTCAGGCGGTTATTGGTTGGTATATGGTAAAAAGTGGCTTATCAGAACGAGTTGATGTAAGTCAATATCGCTTAGCACTTCATTTAACAATGGCATTTATCATTCTTGGTTTAGCTTTTTATACTTTAGTTTCTTACTTTTTTGAGAGTAATTTAATTAACAATAACTCAGTATTTATTAAAAAATATAAAACTTTATTAATTACAATATTTATATTCACCTGTTTTCAAATTTCTTACGGCGCCTTTGTTTCAGGAACGCACTCAGGACTTATTTATAATACTTGGCCACTTTATAATGGCAATCTACTTCCCTTTTTTGAAAACACACAAATAAGATGGTTAATAAATTTCTTTGAAAATGGTGAGTATATAATTTTTGTTCATAGAACTTTTGCAATGTTAATTCTTCTTATTTTATTTTATTTGAATTATTTAATAATTATGAACAAAATACAAAAAAAGTACTTCTCAGTAATTGTATTTTTTAATATTACATTTATCTTGCAGATTATTTTGGGTGTTTCAATGACTTACTTAAATATTCCGTGGTATCTTGCATTACTGCATCAAGGGAACTCAATATTAGTTTTTCTACTCTCGTTTTTTATGTATGTACTGAGTGCAAAGTCACCCCAGTAGAGCGAACTGAGGTTATAACTTCTTTGCTATGCTGCATCTAGCGCATTCTTTAGGTCTTCAATTATGTCATCGATATGTTCAATGCCAATAGACAATCTTACATAACTTGGGTTGACACCAGCAGCTTCCATATCTTCGTCAGAGAGCTGTGAATGTGTTGTTGATGCTGGATGAATTGCAAGACTTCTTGCATCACCTATGTTTGCAACATGATAAAACATATTTAAGTTATTAATAAACTTCTCACCGCTAGCCTTACCTCCCTTAAGCTCAATTCCACAAAGTGCTCCGTGACCACCTTTGAGATATTTATTTGCCCTTTCTCCAGCCTCACCTTCGTCAAGTCCAGCATAAATAACTCTAGATACCTTATTATGATTAGATAAATACTCAGCAACTTTGGCAGCATTTGAGCAATGTTTCTCCATCCTTAGCGAGACAGTCTCTAAACCTTGAATGATATTGAATGCACTCTGAGGGCTCAAAGCTGCACCTATATCTCTTAACACAACAAATCTTGCTCTAACTATATAGGCAATTGGACCTACAGCTTTTGCAAATTCTGTCCAAACCATGCCGTGATAACTTGGGTCTGGGTCATTTAAGGCAGGCTGTCTTTTAGGGTCCTTACCCCAATCAAACTTACCACTGTCAACGATAATTCCCCCAATAGTTGTTCCATGTCCACCAATAAATTTAGTTAACGAATGAACAACAATTGTAGCTCCGTGCTCTATTGGCTTACAGATTACTGGAGCTGCAGTGTTATCAACAATCAATGGTATATTATATTCGTCACCTATATCCGCTACTTCACGAATAGGAAAAACCTTCAATTTTGGATTTGGTAAAGTTTCAGCGTAATATGCTCTAGTATTGTCGTCAGTTAATTTTCGAAAGCTCTCGGGATCTTTTGGATCAGCAAATCTGACTTCTATTCCCAGATCTTTCATTGTATTTGCAAATAAATTCCACGTACCTCCGTATAAATCAGTAGAACTAACAATGTTATCACCAGCTTTCACTAAGTTTTGGATACTAAGCATAGAAGCAGATTGTCCTGAACTTACACAAAGAGCACCCACGCCACCTTCCATTGCAGCAACTCTTTTTTCAAGAACATCAACAGTTGGGTTCATAATTCTTGTGTAAATATTCCCAAAGTCTTTTGCTCCAAATAAGTTAGCAGCATGTTCAGTATTATGAAATTGATACGAAGTTGTTTGATATATAGGCACTGCTACAGATGTTGTTGATGGATCACTTCTATAGTCTCCGCCATGTAAAGCTATTGTCTCAGGATTAACTGAGTCCGCTGGTACAAATTTATTTTTAGCCATTTCTTTATAATTCCCTTATTAATTTTTGAATCGATGATAATTGCTGTAAAAGTCTGCAAACTACAATTACATCGACATAAAATTTAATACCCGTTTAAAGATTATGTAAACTTATATATAAAGTACTATAGTACCATCTGTTAAAATATTGATTCAATTAAGGAAATATATAATGATTGACAAATAAATGAGTTATTATTATTAACTTCGCATATGACTACATCAAAAATATTAAAACAAACTAAGTCCCTTGCGAAAGAAAATATTAATAAAAATTGGTTAGTTGTCGATGCTGAAAACATTGTCTTAGGTAGATTGGCATCGGCAGTATCTAAAATCTTAAGAGGCAAACATAAGCCAAGTTATACACCTCATGCTGATTGTGGAGATAACGTAGTAATAGTTAATGCTGAAAAAGTTAAACTAACAGGAAATAAGCTAGAAGATAAGGTATATTATCGTCATACAGGCTATCCTGGAGGCATTAAATCTATTACAGCTAAAAAAGTTCTCGAAGGAAAGAACCCTGACAGACTAGTAAGACTTGCAGTTAAAAGAATGATACCCTCAGGTCCTTTAGGTCGTAAACAGTTATCAAATATGAAGGTGTATGTTGGGAGCAATCATCCGCATGAAGCTCAAAACCCTAAATCACTAAATATAAAAGAGTTAATATAGTAATGAGTGATACTGCAAATACTGAAACTATTCTTAAAAGCGAAACTACTGAAGTTCAACCAGTTATAGATAAGCTTGGACGATCATACGCGACCGGCAAAAGAAAAAATGCCGTAGCAAGAGTCTGGATCAAGTCAGGATCAGGTAAAATAATTATAAACGGAAAAGAATTAGACAAATATTTTTTAAGACCAGTTCTAAGTATGCTAGTTAATCAACCATTAGTATTAACTGATAAAAAGCTTGCAGTAGATACGACCGTAACTGTTAGTGGTGGAGGTCTGTCAGGACAAGCTGGAGCAGTTAGACATGGGATTTCAAAAGCTCTTACACTTTTTGATCCAAACTTAAGACCTGCTCTAAAGACCGAAGGTCTTCTGACACGAGACTCAAGAATCGTTGAAAGAAAAAAATACGGTAGACGAAAAGCTCGAAGAAGATTTCAGTTTTCTAAACGATAGTTTCGAAGTCTTAAGCTGGATTTCATAAAGTCTATCAATTAATAATTTTAAATTTGTAAAATGAAAAATGTAGTAATATTAGGTGCTAGTGGATTTGTTGGCTATGAACTTTATAATATGTGTAAAGCCCATCCAAATATAAATCTATCAGCCTTGTCTGCTAATAAATCAGCTGGAGAATTGGTTGATGATAAAGAATTAAAGCAATCACTTAGATATCAAAAAATTGAGAATATAGACTTTGAGAATATTGATTTTATTTTCAATTGTTTACCTAATATGCAGATGCATAAATTAATTCATAATCTTAATAAAAATATAAGAATTATCGATCTTTCAATTGACTTCAGGCTGGATGAAAAGGAAGAATATAAAAATTGGTATAATTTCGATCATGAAAGTTTTGAATTAAATGAAAATTTTCAATTTGGCCTTACAGAATTTAATAGGGAGAGTATAAAAGAAAGTAAACATGTTGCTAATCCAGGGTGTTATGCAACAAGTGTATTAGTTCCATTAATAGAATTGGTTTCAAAGGATGCAATTGAGCAAGATGATATTATAATTGATGCAAAATCTGGATATTCTGGCGCAGGAAAAACAAAGCCCAAGCATGAGCTCATAAAGGAAGTAAGTGAAAATATTGCAACATATGGAGTTGGTGACCATAAGCACATAGCTGAAATAAATCAGGAGTTATCAAAAAATACTAAAAATAAAGTTGAAGTTTTTTTTGCTGCAAATCTAATACCAGTTGAAAGAGGTATCTTAAGTAATATTTATGTAAACCTTAATAATAAAACATTAAATGAACTTTATGAAATTTTAGTTGAACGATTTAAAGAAGAGAAATTTATTGAAGTACTTCCGATAGGTGATATTCCCAAAACTAAAGATGTAGTTGGTACAAATAATTTAGTAATTGGTTTAAAAAAAGGCTATAAAGAAAATAAAATCTGTATAGTTAGTGCTTTAGATAATCTCTTAAAAGGTGCAGCAGGACAGGCGATACAAAATTTTAACGTAATGAATGATTTTGATGAAGGCGAAGGGATATTAAAGTGAAAAAAATTAATTTATTAGTTATATTTTTATTATCATCTTTTCTATTTATTAGCTGTTCAAAAATTGAAAATTTTTCTTTTTATGAGTACTTCATAAATCCAGATATTTCTGACATTGATATGGGTAATGACATCTCAAGTGATAAACCTGATATTGAGAGCGTTCCTGAAAAGGTAGTAATCAATGAGTAAAGTTCTGGGTATAGGCATAGCAGGATTAGGAACTGTTGGAACAGGTTTTTTGAAGCAACTAAAAGGTTTGAAAACCAAGTCAACAAGATCAGCCAATATAAAGGTTATCAAAATTGCAGTTAAAAGTCTTAAAAAGAAGAGAGATCTTCCTATTAAACAATTACCTTTGACTTCAAATACATTGAGTCTTGCAGAAGATGACTCCATTGATGTTGTTGTTGAATTAATTGGTGGCTCTAAAGGAATTGCCTATAATTTAGTAAAGAAATCTCTAAAAAATAAAAAGCACGTTATTACTGCAAACAAAGCACTTATGGCAATGCATGGTAATGAATTAGCTAAGATCGCAGAAAAAAATAATGTATCACTAAATTATGAGGCTGCTATTGCTGGAGGAATTCCAATTGTTAAAGCAGTAAGAGAAAATTTACGCTTCAACAAGATTAAGAAAATATATGGAATACTTAACGGCACATGTAATTATATTTTGACTAAGATGGATAGGAATCTTGGAGATTTTAAAGATGTGCTTAGCGATGCACAAAAGAAAGGGTTTGCTGAACTTGATCCTACCTTTGATATTGAAGGGATAGATGCAGCTCATAAAATTACTCTTTTATCATGTCTGGCATTTGATGTACCAATAAGTTTTAGTTCAACATATATTGAAGGTATTTCAAAAATTGATACCAAAGATTTTAAATATGCAAGCGAATTTGGTTATGTAATCAAATTACTTGCAGTCAGCTCAAAGGTAAGCAACAAAGTTGAACAAAGAGTCCATCCATGTTTTGTTAAACAAGCGTCAGATATAGCTAAAGTAGAGAATGAGTTAAATGCAGTAATCGTTGAGGACAATGTTATCGGTAAAAACATGTTTCAAGGACCAGGTGCAGGCGCAGGTCCCACAGGAGCATCGGTAATGTCTGATTTAATGGAAATTGTAAGAGGTACAATTAATTTCCCATTAGGCTCATCAATTGATGCAAAGAAAAAAATTACTTTTCAAAAAATTGAAAATCTATCATTTCCATATTACGTAAGAATCGTGGGCAAGGATCGTGCAGGCGTTATGGCAAAAATTTCAAGAGCTTTATCTAAAAAAGGCATATCTATTAAAAGCATTATCCAAAAACCATCTAATAAGACAAAATATGCGGAAATAATTTTAATTACGCACAAAGTTAAGGAATCGTCTCTGAAAGTTGCGTTAAATCAAATTAAAAGATTACCAGAAGTTGCAGCATCTGCTAAATTCATCAGAATCGAAGATTCGTTATGACCATTATATCAACACAATATGCATCAGGAATAGTTGCGGCAACTGAAAAAGCAGCGATTGCTTCGTCTATGTTAATTGGTCTTGGAGATGAAAAAGCAGCAGATCAAAAAGCAGTGGACGCAATGAGAACAGCATTAAATCAAATTGATTTTAAGGGAAGAATAGTGATTGGTGAGGGCGAGAGAGATGAAGCGCCAATGTTATACATAGGAGAAGAAGTTGGCACAGGAAGGAATCATGAAGTTGATATAGCTTTAGATCCTCTTGAAGGGACTACAATTACTGCAAAAGGTATGCCTAATTCTTTATCCGTAATTGCAGCTGCTCAAAGGGGCGGACTTTTATATGCGCCTGATACCTATATGAATAAAATCGCGGTTGGGGGAAATCTTCCAGATGATATTATTGATTTAGACGCAACTACAAAAGAAAATATACAGAGTATTGCTGATGCCAAAAAAGTTCCAATAAATGAAGTTACAGCATGCGTTTTAGAACGATCTCGTCATGATAGTATTATCGAAGATCTTAGGTCAATTGGGGCAAAAATAGTTTTAATTCCCGATGGAGATGTGGCTGGCATTATTATGACCACTCAGGAACATAGTTCTGTAGATATTTATATGGGTGTAGGAGGAGCTCCTGAAGGTGTACTTGCAGCTGCTGCATTGCAATGTATTGGTGGCCAAATGCAAACAAGACTTGTAATAAACAATGAAGATGAAAAAATCAGAGCTGAAAAGATAGGTATAAAAGACTTAAACAAAAAATACTCACTTGATGAGCTGGCTCATGGGGATATTATTTTTTCAGCAACAGGTGTAACCGAAGGAACAATGGTAAGAGGAGTAAGAACAAATCAAAATAAATATGTAACTCATTCTTTAGTGCTAAGAACGGGCGAGTCTTCGTCACAATACATAGAAACATATCACGATATTAGTTGATAGATGTCCGATAATGAATTAAGCGTCGATATACAATCATTAACAAATAAAAACTGGAAACTTAAAGAATATAGCGATCGTCAAATAGATTTGATTTCACAGAAATATGGATTGAGTAGATTAGTTTCAAAGTTATTAAATATAAGAAATATATCGGAACAAGACATACCAAGTTATATAAATCCATCTTTAAAAGAAAGTTTACCTGATCCATATAATTTAGTAGATATGGAAAAATCATGTGACCGACTGTACAAAGCTATTTTAGCTAATGAAAAGATAGCAGTATTTGGAGATTATGATGTAGACGGCTCAACCTCTGCGTCATTATTAATAAATTATTTTAAGAAACTATCTATAGATCTTGATTTTCATATACCCAATAGATTTACAGAAGGCTATGGGCCCAGTAAGGAGGTATTTTCTAAATTTAAAGATAAAGGGGTCAAAGTAATTTTTACAGTTGATTGTGGAACAATGTCTCACGAAGAGATTGAATTTGCCAATCAAAACAAGCTTGATATTGTTGTGTTGGATCACCACCAGCCAGAAATTAATCTTCCCAAAGCATTTGCATTGATAAATCCAAACAGAATTGATGATACATCAGGATTAAATTATTTAGCTGCTGTAGGAGTAACGTATATGTTTATCATTGGTATGAACAGAAAACTAAGGAATGAACAATGGTTTGAAAAAAGTCAAATAGAAGAACCTAATCTTATTTCATTTCTTGATGTTGCCGCTCTAGGAACGGTATGTGACGCTGTTCCATTAAAAGGTTTAAATCGTATTTTAGTTAATAAAGGTTTAGAGGTGATGCAGAAATTTAATAATCCAGGATTACGAGCTTTAGCAGAAAAATCTAATATAAAGCATAAGGTGTCTGTTTATGATTTGGGTTTTAAATTGGGTCCCCGAATAAACGCCGCAGGCAGACTTGGGAGGTCAAGTTTTGGGACAGATTTGTTGACAGCAAGTGAGAAACTAAAAGCTGATCAGATTTCAGAAGAATTAAATAAATTTAACTCTGAACGAAGAACTATTGAAAGTTATGTATTAGATCAGGCTATTGAACAAGTAACTAAGCAAAAACTTAATAATAAAGTTTTGATTGTCTATGGTGAGGGTTGGCATGAAGGAGTAATAGGAATTATTGCTAGTCGTTTAAAAGATAAATTTAATAAACCTACTATTGTATTTGCAATTAACGATGACATTGCTAAGGGGTCTGGTAGATCCTTAAAAGGAATTGACTTAGGAAGCTTAGTGGTCGCTGCTCAGCAAAGTCAATTAATTTTAAAGGGTGGCGGTCATGCGATGGCTGCAGGTCTAACAATGGAAAAAAATAAAATAGATGAACTAAGTCAATTTATTGAAAAGAGATTAAAGAAGGTTGACGAAATTCAATCAAACTTTTCCACCATGCTTGCTGATGACAAACTTAGTATTTCAGCAGTAAACTTGGAAGTATACAATGAGATTGAAAAAGTTGAACCATTTGGTTCAGAGAATCCTGAACCAAATTTTATATTTGAAAATATTAAACTTGCCTCTGTGGACCAGATTGGAGAAGATCATCTTAAATGTCTCATTAAATCAAATGGAAGCTCGTTCATTGAGGCAATGGCATTTAGAAGTTTAAACACAAAGCTCGGAGATGAATTAAAAAAGAATAAAGGTGAAAATATTTCAATATTTGGTAAGATAAAAATAAATGAATGGAATGGTAGAAAAACTCCTCAACTGCATATAATTGATATAGCGAATTCCCAAATAAACTAATCAGTTATTGATTTCATATTATTATTAGATATATAAATGGCATAAGGTCCCTTCGTCTAGCGGTTAGGATATCTGGTTTTCATCCAGAAGATCACGGGTTCGAATCCCGTAGGGACCGCCAAATCTGTGACAATATGTCAATAAAAATTCAAAAATACCTATTTAAAAAATGCTTTTAGCCATTATCTGTGATGTATGAATAATAAGATGTTTTCTCATTATCAGCCCAGAAACTTAAGTGATAAAATTGCCCTTTTATTCACTAAAATGCTAAGGCTATTTGCCGATCTTTTCTTTAAGAAGAGATATGGGCACCGTGCTGTAATTTTAGAGACAGTTGCTGCCGTACCCGGAATGGTTGCAGGTATGTTAAATCACTTAAAAAGTCTTCGAAAGATGCAAGAGGGTAGAGGTTGGATTAAAATTCTCTTAGACGAAGCTGAGAATGAAAGAATGCATTTAATGACATTCATCAACATTGCAAAACCATCTGCATTTGAGAGATTTTTAGTAATATTTGTTCAAGGAATATTTTTTAACTTATACTTCATTATGTATTTAGTTTCTCCACGTACGTGCCACCGAATCGTTGGGTACTTTGAAGAGCAAGCTATAATAAGTTATACAGAATACTTGGATGAAATTGATAGTGGCAATATTGAAAATACACCTGCACCAAAAATTGCAATAGATTATTGGAATCTATCAAAATTTGCCAAACTAAGAGATGTCATTATAGCAGTTAGAGAAGACGAAATGGGTCACAGAGATGTTAATCATGAATTTGTTTCTATTTTAGATAATGAGGTTCCAAATAAAAATTTAATTAGAACTAAGGAATTAAAATCTAAGAAGTAATTACCTATAACTCATCAATTAATCTATTATGTTACAATTTGGAATATTCTTACACTCACTAGTAGTGGGTTTTATGATTTTCTTTATGGCTGTAGTCTCACCTGTAATTTTTAAGATACTTGATGAAACTAACTCAGGAGCATTTCTAAGACAGCTCTTTCCACGCATGTTTTTGTACGGATTAATTGTAATGCTACTTGCAACTCTAAGCACCTTAAGTAGCCAGCTAGATATTTATTGGATTATTTCAGCTTTCTCATCCATATTCTTTGCAATAAATCTCTATATAATCACACCCAAAATAAACTATTATCGAGATGAAGCAAAAATAGGAAGTCCTCTGTCTGAAAAAAAATTTAAACAATTTCATTTACTTTCAGTGGTATTCTTTATTTTACAGCTATTAGGCTCATTATATTTATTATTTATTTATTTTTATTAGGAGTAACTATGAAGATTTTAAAAACATTTGATAATGCAAAACTTATTATTGTCGAACTTGAAGTTAATATGGGTGATAAAAAAAGGAGCGCACCTACATTATGTGCGTCAATTGATGATAAAATAATCCCTTTAAGTTCCGCTCACGATGGTAGGCCAATACTAATGAACCTAGATAATGCTCTGCAGCAATAATGCTTAAGTCGTAAATTTTTTGATAAATAATTCAGCTTTAGACAAAATCTTTTTCTTTCTTTCGTTTTTCATTTTATCATAAACGCTTACCATCATATTCAGTCTTGGATTGCTACTAAAAAATTTTCTATTTTTGTTAATAAATCTCCAATAAAGACCATCCACCGTCTCACACCATTCACCTTTTTTAAAATCCATCATCTTTAAATAATAACTAGAACCACATATATATGGTTTTGTTGCAAAAATTCCTCCATCACTAAAAAGACCCATTCCATAAACATTGGGCACCATTACCCATTCAGAAGAGTCAACAAACATTTCCATGAACCATTTATAAACTTCCTTTGGCTCGATCTCACATAGATTCATAAGGCTTGATAATATCATCAGTCTTTCAATGTGGTGCGTCCAACCATATTTCAAAGCATTGTTAATTGAATGATCTAGGGGCAGTATCCCAGTCTCACCTGAGTACCATTCTTTTTTTAATTTTCTTTTATGTTTAAAAAAATTTCTCTTTTCCATTTCTTCTGAGTAATTCTGATAAATGCCTCTCATAAATTCTCTCCACCCAATCACCTGTCTGATGTAACCTTCTAGCGAGTTCAAGTTTACCTTCTTTTTTAATTTTCTTAATTCATCGACAATTTGCCTAGGAGTGATTAATCCAGTATTAATTAGCGGGCTGAGGGCACTATGAAACAAAACATTATCTCTTTGGCTTACTGCATCTTCATAATCACCAAATAAATTTAACTTTTCTTTTATGAAATTATCTAGCCACATTGATGCCTCTTTATGAGTTGTAGGCAGCCAAAAATTATCAGTATTTCCCGGATGATCCTTGAAGGTTACTTCTACAAATTTTTTTAAAACTTTTGTATGTTTTGTTTCAGAAGCAATTACGCGTTTTGGTAATTTTACAGTCTGAGGTAATTTTTTTCTATTATCCTTATCAAAACTCCATTTACCTCCAACTGGCTTTTCATTCTTGACAAGTAAATCAAATTTAATGCGACTCATTTTATAATAATTGGCCATTAATGGCTTTTTTTTGTTGTCTAGGTATTTTTTGAATTCATCTTTTGTATTTAGAAACATTGGTGAGGTGACAATTACTCTTTCTAAACCAGCATTTTTTATAAATTTGTTTATTTTTTTTTCAAAAGGTTTGTCCTCAATCTCAAACGATAAAACTTTCCTTGATTTATTTTTTTTGATTGATTTTTCCAATTTATATTCGTACTGCGAGGAAAATTTATTTTTACAATCATAATAATCAACCTCAAAACCTTTATCTATCAATAAATCACTATAACTGCGCATTGATGACAAGAAATGAAGTATTTTTAACTTATGATGTTTTTCATAAGTACAAAGACTTAAGTCCTCGGCCATAAATATTTTATAATCTTTGAACTCTATTAGGTGTCGAGGGTCAAATAATTGATTACCTAAAACTATAAATATATCTTTCATACATTTATATTATTTAAAGACTTAGAGCTTTTTCAATTTCATTAATGAATTTTTTTGAATCTGGTTTAGTTAAGGCCGTAAAACCAGCAAGTGCATTTCCATTTTTATCAACAATAATTTTGTGAAAATTCCATCTGGGTACTCCTCCAATAAAACCTAATTCTTTTTTTGACCACTGAAAGAAAGGGTGAGCATTTTTTCCTTTTACAACATTTTTCTCTGTAAGTGGAAAGGTGATATTAAATGTGCTTTCACAAAATTCTTTAACTTGTGCATTATCACCAGACTCTTGATTCCCAAAATCATTAGAAGGAACTCCTATAATAATCAATCCCCTATCCGAATAAGTATTGTATAAATCTTGCAAACCTTCATATTGGTAAGTAAAGCCACACAGGCTAGCAGTATTTACAACAACAATGGTTTTCCCTTTATAGTCAGACAATTTGATTATATCTTCTTCATTAATTGATTTAAAAGAGTGGTCGTGCGCATTCTCTGTCATAGCTGTACCCATGTATAAAATAAGAGTGATTGTGATTAAAACAAAATATTTCATTAGAAATTTATTAAGATATGTACGTAAACGCTAGCAAAGTAACCGATTGCTATGATTGGCGTCCATTTCAAATGACCAAAAAAAGTATACATCCCTCTTGATTGTCCCATCAAAGCAACTCCAGCAGCAGAGCCTATTGAAAGCATACTTCCCCCAACGCCAGCAGTTAGTGTCACTAATAGCCATTGTGAGTCAGGCATTGAAGGCTCCATAGTTAGAACGGCGAACATTACCGGGATATTGTCGACAATAGCTGACAAAATTCCAACTAGTATGTTCGCATTGGTTGCCCCTAAATCTGTATACATAAATTGAGAGACATATTCCAAGTAACCTATAAAGCCAAGGCCTCCAACAGATAAAATTACACCAAAGAAAAATAATAAAGTGTCCCATTCAACATGTGCGACATTCTCAAAAAAATCATATTTTTTTTCTTCAATGTTAGTTGTGTTAATTTTTATATAAAAACTATAAAGTTGCAGGTAAGCTAATCCGGTCATCATTCCAAATACAGGTGGTAGATGTAAAAAGTTATGAAAACTAACCGCAGTAAGTATTGTTAAAAGTCCTAAAAGAATTATAACCTTTCCTCCATATTTAATTTCAACAGTTTCTTCTGCAACATTAGGTTTATGATCTGATACAAAGAAATGCATTATTCCTGCAGGGATTATGTAGTTTACAATAGAAGGAATTACTAAAGCAAAAAATTGAAGAAAATCAAGTTGGCCTGCTTGCCATACCATTAATGTTGTAATATCACCAAATGGGCTAAATGCGCCTCCAGCATTTGCTGCAACTACGATATTAACGCACGCTATCCCAACGAACTTAGGGCTTGAAGATCCAACGGCTACTACAACAGCGCATAAAACAAGTGCAGTTGTCAAATTATCGGCTAACGGTGAGAGAAAAAAAGCGAGAACTCCTGTAATCCAGAACAATTGTCTATAACTAAACTGATTTTTTATCAACCAAGCTTTTAGTGAGTTAAAGACATTTCTTTCTTCCAAAGCATTTATATAAGTCATGGCGACTAATAAGAAAAATGCTAATTCAGCATATTCAAGAAAACTGTGCCTTATCTCATGCTCAACCATCTCATAATGAGAGGTTCCTGAGTAAGCGAATGCTACTATTCCCCAAATTAAACCAGCAGCAAGAACAACGGGCTTAGACTTTCTTAGATGAGTAAATTCTTCAGCCATAACTAGCGCGTAAGCGAAAACAAAAATTGCCAATGCGGAAAATCCAGCCCAGTGATATGTTAAATCTAATGAATGTTCCATCTATTCTTCTCCAATATTTTATGAGCTAAGAAGAAATAAATGAAACAAAATATCAACAAGATTAATGATACCGAGTATGCCTCATTTATTCTATAACTCCCCATTAGTCTATATATTGTTTGAGTAAGGGTTGACAAGTTATTCGTTCCAAAAAAAGAGATTACGACTAGGTCGCTTGCAGACAATATTGAGGAAACACAAAAAGCTGTTATTAATGATCTTTTTAGCCCGGGAAAGTCAATCGTTAGAAATCTACTTAATCCATATAGATTTAAACTATTTGATACATCGTCATTTTCTTTTATTACTCTAAAAAATGAAGGGGCTAAATAATTGTATGCAAATGGCAAAACAAAAAAAGAATTTAGAATAATTACAATAATAATATTTGGGAAATACAACAAATTCAATTTAAATGATAATATGTAATATCCAACAGCCATAACCGCTGGTGAAAAAATTATTAAACTGTAAATTAAAGATTCTGATGCTTTAGTCTTCTTATGCGTCAGTACTAGAAGATTATATACTACAAGTATAGATATAATACCTGAGAAAAAACAAATGATTAATGTGTTATAGATTGCTTCCCAAAGATATGCGTATGTTAAAATATTAAATAACTCTCTATTCATCCCCTTTACAATTATAAATAAAAGTGGTGAAAAAATAATTAATATAATAATCAATAAAATTAGTAAACCAAGAAGATTAAGTAAAGTGAGATCGAAATAAGTTTTAATATGTCGTTTATCATCAATCAAAAAATTCTGGCTTTTAAAGTTTCTAAAAAAAATAAAATAAATAGCAAAACAAATTATAAGTTGGAAAAAAAGTAAATTTAGAGCTGCATTAAAATCGTTAGAAAATATTACTGAGTAGTAAATAGATACTTCCAAAGTAGAGTACTTTGGGCCTCCCCCTAAAATTAACACAGGGGTAAAACTTACAAAACAAATAAATGTTACCAAAACAAAGAGGCTAGGAATATTTTTTTTAATAATTGGCCATTCAGATGCAAGAAAAGAAGATATCTTTCCCAAGCCCATTTGCCTTGAAAGCATTTTCTCATTTGGACTGATCTCATTTAATGATTGATAAATAATTCTACCCACGAGTGGAGTATTTAAAATTACATGACCAAAGATAATGCCTGTAAGGCCGTAAATTTCAAAAAAATTTCCATAAAAAGATAGAATCCCAAAAATTGTTATTATTGTTGGCAGCACAAATATTATTGACTGTGATTGCGCAATAATTTTTACAATATAAAAATTATTATATGTATTTAATAAAAAGGCTAAAAGAGAACCAGCAATGATCGACAATAAAGCCGATAGCAATGATTGATAGATAGTAAAAAAAATAATTGAGGATGTATAATTAGAAAATTCAAAGCTTGCGCTTATATCGTAGTGAGAGAAAATACCAATTAAAGGAAGTAAAATTGCAAATGTCACGAATGTTAAACATAGCAATGGAAAAAAATTTCTGATATTAAGACGAAGCAACTTCAAGCCATATTTTTATGAGAGGATCGGCCTCTAAAAAATCATCATATTGAATTTCTTTTGGTTTCTTGAGCTTTCTCATCTTATCAGGAATATTGTTAACATTCTCTATTGCAGGATACATTATATTCATCTGTGCTATTATTTTTTGAATGTCATCGCGAACCATAAATTCAACAAATTCTCTCCCAAGTTTTTGCTGTTCTGAGTCAGGCCTTACATAAACTATTTCTTTTGTTACAAGATGTCCGCCTGCAAATTCAATAGCTTTATATTTATATTCATCTTCATACTCTTGATGATAAAATGGCGAAGTACTATAGCTTAAGACCAAGTCAGCTTTGCCTTCAAGAAAAATACCATAAGCTTCAGACCATCCGGGAGTATAAGTTAAAACTTTATTATTAAATTTTTTGAGTATTGTAGGAAAGTTATTCGGATGAGTAAGCTTCATCCATCGCAATAAACCCATTCCAACTGGACTAGTTCTTGGGTCTTGTACGACTACTTTTAGGTCTTCTTGGCTAATTAATTCCTCAAAGGAACTTGGAATTTTATTTAAAGTTTCACTATTATATATAAATGAGAAATAACCATAATCATAGATATTCCAATTTTCAGATGAATAGTCAAACTCATGCATCTCAACTCCGAGTATTACATCCTTATCTTTTAAAAATATTTCATTAGCGAGCGTACCTGCCTGACTTGTTGAAATATATCGAATGTCGCACTCACAAATCTTTTCAAATTCAGCCTCAATTATAGGACCAGGCCCCCATTCAGCAGAAAATGAGTCATACGTACCAATAACTAAAACTTCCTTTGCAGATACTGGACTTATT
Source organism: uncultured Pelagibacteraceae bacterium (assembly GCA_902580665.1). Taxonomy (GTDB): domain Bacteria; phylum Pseudomonadota; class Alphaproteobacteria; order Pelagibacterales; family AG-422-B15; genus CACNXQ01. The sequence goes on from CACHLP010000009.1 coordinate 23,572, forward strand.
ATTACTAAGATAAAAAATAATGATAATATTTTGTTTTTCATATTTGCCTCCGCTAGCATTATCTAGATCAGGTTAAGGGTCGTTTCAAAAGAAACCTCTCAGCAATTGCTCCCCGTGAATAGTTCAACTATACATTGAAAACTTATTCAATTTCAAATATTTTTTTCATATGCGGTTTAACATTTTAAAAGATCAGTCAAATTTTATAAAAGATAAAGATCCAGGACCTTTTTCAAAAAATAATGGTTTTGTATATAATATGGAGTTAGACGGAACTTATTTTAAAGGCTTTAAAGTAGAGGAAGTAAACTGTAATAAAGCAGGAATAGCTCATGGCGGTACTTTAATTGCGTTCGCTGATGGCATTATGGGGTACACTGCATGGAAAAAAGGTTCTTTTCCATGTTTGACAGCTAAACTCAATGCAAACTATGTTGGACCAGCTCCCAAAGGTTCCTGGGTATATGGTTTTGCAGAAATTACCAGGGAAACGAAATCTATTTTATTTATAAAATGCACATTATTTATTGAGGAGAATATTATATTTACTGCAGACGGTATTTTCAAAATTATTAGAAACAGAGGAAAGAGAGATCCATCATGATAAACAAAAATATTTTTAAATCAGCACGACATACATCAAGCTATTTGTCTAGTGGTCCAGTTGATGGTCCTTTAGTGATGTTTTTTCATGGATGGCCAGAATTATCATATAGTTGGCGTCATCAACTTAAATATTTTGGTGAAAAAGGATTTCATGCGATTGCGCCTGATATGCGAGGATATGGCGATTCTACTGTTCATAAAAATAAAGCTGATTATTCTCAAAGAGAGATTGTGAAAGATATGGTTGAACTTTTTCAAAGTTTCAACAAAGATAATGTAATAATAATCGGACACGATTGGGGATCTGAAACTGCATGGTCAATGGCAAGACATTATCCTGGTTTTATAAAAGCAGTTGCGTCATTGTGCGTGCCCTACGCAATGTTAGAATTAGATGTAAGTGAAACTTCTCTAGAAAAATTGATTAATAGAAATACTTACCCTAAAGATTTATATCCCTACGGACAATGGGATTATCAAGTTTTTTATATGAAGGATTTTGATAAAGCATGCGCAGATATGGATAGTGATCCCTATAAAATGATAAAATTTGTTTTTAGAAGTGGGGATCCAAATACTGCTGGCATGCCTTATCCAACTTCAATAATAACTAAAAATAATGGTTGGCTCCCAGAAGGTGGAGAACTTCCTGATATTCCAATTGATAACAAAATACTAAATGAGGAAGATGCTCGAAAATATGCTGGTTATTTGGAAAAGAATGGATTTTTTGGGCCAAACAGTTGGTACGTTAATCACCAAGATAATAAAGCATTTGCAGAGGAAGCAGATAGCATTATAGATATACCTTCACTGTTCATACACGCTACTTATGATTATGTATGTGATACGACTTCAACTGGTGCTGCAGATAAAATGAGAGAAAAATGTAAAAATCTCACTGAAAAAAGAATTGATAGTGGCCATTGGATGGCACAAGAAAAGCCAGAAGAATTAAATTTAATTCTGGAAAATTGGCTTAAAGAAGTATAGTGAATTCCATGTTCGGGGCGTAGCGCAGTCTGGTAGCGCATCTGGTTTGGGACAAGAAACTCATTACCTTAAGAGACACAGTATTCAACAAAAACGTCTGAAATTCTTATTTCAAGGTACTCAGAAGCTACAAAT
>CACHLP010000010.1 GCA_902580665.1 uncultured Pelagibacteraceae bacterium
TATATATGAACATTAGGGCAATACGCCACATCATAAAAAGTACAGTTTTTGTAGATATTACAATCGCTAACGGAAGGAAAGCTTAATTTAGCTCTGATTCGCTTGAATTTAGGAGATTAAAATATATATTTCCTCATGATACTAATTCGACTCAATAAATAGATATGAATTACTCACTCAGTGAATATATGCCTATTTTGATATTTATCTTCGTAGCGCTTGCGATTAGCTGCCTCTTTGTGCTTGCTAATTATTTAGCAGCAGTAAGCAATCCTGACTCGGAAAAAAACTCAGCTTATGAATGTGGCTTTGAACAATTTGGAGATTCCAGAATGAAGTTTGACGTTCGTTTTTATCTGGTAACACTGTTATTCATCATATTTGATCTTGAAGTTGCATTTCTTTTTCCATGGGCAGTAACTTTCGGAAGCCTTGGATTATTTGGTTTTATCTCGATGATGATTTTTCTTGGGGTTCTTACAATTGGATTTATTTATGAGTGGAAGAAGGGTGCGTTGGAATGGCAATAAATACTGACATTCAAGAAACAAGTCCTGAATTAGAAAGGCTAAAAGAACTCTACGCAGATAAAGGCTTTGTTGTAACAAGCATTAACAATCTTATAAATTGGGCAAGAACAGGCTCACTTCATTGGATGACGTTTGGCCTAGCCTGCTGTGCAGTAGAAATGATGCATGTTGGAACACCTCGTTATGATGTAGAGAGATTTGGAGCTGCACCAAGAGCATCACCAAGACATGCAGATGTTTTAATAGTTGCTGGAACGCTAACGAATAAAATGGCATCGGCATTACGAAAAGCATATGACCAAATGCCTGAACCTAGGTACGTTATTTCAATGGGAAGTTGTGCAAATGGGGGTGGTTATTATCATTATTCTTATTCCGTTGTAAGAGGGTGTGATCGAATTATTCCAGTAGATGTTTATGTGCCTGGATGCCCACCAACTGCAGAAGGATTGTTATACGGACTTCTACAACTTCAAAAGAAAATTAGGCGCGAGGGTAATATAAAAAGATAATGTCAAAGAGCATTGAAGTAGCTAAAGAAGCTATAAAAAAGAATTGCAACCCAATTGAAATTTCAGATGATTTCAATCAACTACAAATATCCATTTCCACTAATCAAATTTTAGATGTAGTTGATTTTATAAAAAATGATGAAGCTTGTGAATTTAGGCAGATTACTGATATTGCTGGAGTTGATTTCCCTGATCGACAAAAAAGATTTGAGGTTATCTACCACTTCTTAAGTTTTAAACATAATAGTCGTTTAAGAATAAAAATAATTATTGGTGAAGATGAATCTATCCCCAGTATTACATCTATCTTTCCTGCTGCAAATTGGTTTGAACGCGAAGCATTTGATATGTATGGCATCCAATTTAAGGATCATCCTGACTTAAGAAGAATTCTTACAGATTATGGTTTTGAGGGATATCCATTAAGAAAGGATTTTCCACTTAGTGGTAATGTTGAAATTAGATATGACGAAATTGATAAAAAGATAATTCATGAGCCAGTAAATTTACAACAAGATTTCAGAAGTTTTGACATTCAGAGTCCCTGGGAGAGAACAAATTATTTGAAAGAAGAAAAGAAAAATAATGAGTAGTAGTAAAACAGTTACTGTAAATTTTGGACCAGTACATCCCGCTGCGCACGGTGTCTTGAGACTAATTTTAGATCTTGATGGCGAAATTGTAGAAAGAGCTGATCCACATATAGGATTATTGCATCGCGGTACTGAGAAATTAATTGAACATAAGACTTATTTACAAGCCTTGCCGTATTTTGACCGGCTGGATTACGTCGCGCCGATGAACCAAGAACATGCTTTTGCATTAGCAATTGAAAAGTTGCTTGATGTTGAGGTTCCTGAAAGAGGGCAATATATAAGAGTTTTATTTTCTGAAATTGGTCGATTACTTAGTCATCTTTTAAATGTAACTACAACAGCCATGGATGTTGGTGCAATGACACCAATTACATGGGGTTTTGATGAAAGAGAAAAATTACTCGATTTTTATGAGGAAGTTTCTGGTTCAAGATTTCATGCTGCATATTTCAGAGCAGGTGGGGTTCATCAAGATCTACCAGATGGCTTAACTGATAAGATCTTTGATTTTTGTAATAACTTCCCAAAAGCACTTGATGATATTGAAAGTTTGTTGACTGAAAATAGAATATTCAAGCAAAGAAATGTGAATATAGGAAAGGTATCCAAAGAAGATGCTGTTGATAGAGGGTTTAGTGGATTTGTTTTAAGAGCATGTGGTGTTCCATGGGATTTAAGGAAATCTCAACCTTACGATTGTTACGATAAACTTGATTTCAAAATACCTGTTGGATCAAACGGCGACTGTTACGATCGTTATTTATGTCAAATTGATGAGATGAGGGAAAGCATTAAGATTATGCTTCAGTGTCTCGATAAAATGCCAAATGGTGAAGTTATAAACAGAGATTCCAAAATTGCAGCCCCAAAAAGAATGGATATGAAGAATTCAATGGAATCTATTATTCATCATTTTAAATTCTTTACAGAGGGTTTTCATGTGCCAGAAGGTGAAATATATTCTGCTGTTGAGGCGCCAAAAGGTGAGTTTGGAGTTTATCTCATAGCCGATGGAACCAGTCGGCCTTATAGATGTAAAATTAGGGCTCCTGGGTTTGCACACCTTCAAGCTTTTGATCTATTATCAAAAGGACACTTGCTAGCAGACGTACCAGCAATACTTGGATCTATTGCTATTGTCTTTGGAGAGGTGGATAGATGAGCAATCTTAATGACAATTTTTCTTTCAACGAAACAAATGAACGGGAAGCAGAAAAGATACTCGCTAAATATCCCATAGATAGAAAACAAAGCGCAATAATGCCATTATTAGATTTAGCCCAAAGACAAAATGATAATTGGTTGAGCAGAGATGTCGTAGAGTATGTGGCCAACTTTATAGAAATACCTTTTATCAAGGCCTGGGAAGTTGTTACTTTTTACTCAATGTATTATACAAAGTACAACGGCAAATATTTAGTTCAAGTATGTGGAACAACACCATGTTGGCTTAGAGGATCAGACCAAGTTGCTAAAGCATGTAAAGAAATGATTTCACCTGATCAAAATACTCTATCAAAAGATGGCCTTTTTTCTTGGATGCAGGTTGAGTGTCTGGGGGCATGTGTCAACGCTCCTTTAGTTCAAATTAATGATGATTACTATGAAGATCTAACATACGACACAACAAAAAATATACTGCAGTCATTGATGGATGGCAAAGAAATTAAAGTTGGATCACAAAATGGTCGAACTAGTTCGAAGGCGGTTTCATAATGTTAAAAGAAAAGGATAAAATATTTACAAATCTCTTTGGAGATGATGCATACAGTTTAAAGAGTGCTAAAAAAAGAGGTGATTGGGACAATACGAAAACACTCATAAAAAAAGGACGCGATTGGATCATTGATGAAATGAAAAAATCTGAGTTAAGAGGGCGTGGCGGTGCTGGTTTTCCAACAGGATTGAAATGGTCTTTCATGCCTAAAGACCCTGCTCTGAACAACTATCTTGTTGTTAATGCTGATGAGTCCGAACCAGGGACTTGTAAAGACCGTGATATGATAAGAAATGAACCCCATAAGCTTATCGAGGGGTGCCTTCTGGCTTCTTTCGCTATGAACGCACATACTTGTTATATTTACATAAGAGGTGAATATTTTAATGAAGCTGTTGTTCTTCAGAATGCAATTGATGAGGCTTACGAAGCAGGTCTGGTTGGGAAGAATGCTGCTAAGTCTGGTTGGGATTTTGATGTATATCTTCACCGAGGAGCAGGCGCCTATATATGTGGAGAGGAAACGGCGCTTCTTGAGAGTCTTGAGGGTAAAAAAGGGTTCCCTCGACTTAAACCACCATTCCCTGCGAATAAGGGCCTGTATGGAGCCCCAACAACTGTCAATAACGTTGAGACTATTGCTGTAGTCCCTACAATACTAAGAAGAGGAGGAGAGTGGTTTTCTTCATTTGGTAGAAAGAAAAATACAGGGACAAAGGTTTTTTGCATTTCAGGACACGTCAACAACCCATGTAATATTGAAGAAGAAATGGGCTTACCTCTTCGTGAATTGATAGAAAAACATGCTGGTGGAGTTATGGGAGGATGGGATAATTTAAAAGCTATTATACCTGGAGGATCTTCAGTTCCACTAATACCAAGAAATATATGTGATAGTGTTTTAATGGACTTTGACTCTCTTGCAGAAGTTAAAAGTGGGTTAGGAACTGCAGCTGTTATTGTTATGGATAAAAGTACTGATCTGGTAAAGGCCATATCAAAATTATCTCATTTTTATAAACATGAAAGTTGCGGTCAATGTACTCCATGTCGTGAAGGCACTGGGTGGTTGTGGAGAATGATGGAAAAAATTGGAGAGGGAAATGCAACTTCTACTGATATCGATAAATTACTTGATGTTACCAAACAAATTGAAGGACACACGATTTGTGCTCTTGGTGATGCAGCGGCATGGCCTATTCAAGGTTTGTTCAGGCACTTTAGAGAAGAAATAGAAGAAAGTTTAACTAAAATCCGAGCTGCATAATGGTTAAGGTCAAAATAAATGGTATAGAAAATGATGTTCAAGAGGGAGTAACAATCCTTCAGGCCTGTGAGGAAGCTGGCCTTGAAATACCCAGATTTTGTTATCATGATCGATTGTCTATAGCTGGTAATTGTCGGATGTGCCTTGTAGACGTTGAAGGTGCTCCAAAACCGGTTGCATCCTGTGCAATGCCAATAAATGAAGGCATGTCTATCCATACAAATACCCAAACAGTTAAAAAAGCTCGAGAAGGAGTTATGGAGTTTCTTCTCATAAACCACCCGCTTGACTGCCCGGTTTGTGATCAGGGAGGTGAATGTGATTTACAAGATCAGACAGTTGCATTTGGACCTGAAAACTCAAGATTTAATGAAAATAAAAGATCAGTAGATGAAAAGCACATGGGTCCTCTTATTAAAACATACATGACCCGTTGCATACATTGTACGAGATGTGTTCGATTTGGCGATGAGGTTGCCGGTGTTAATCAATTGGGTGCGCTTAATAGGGGCGAGAATATGGAGATAACGACTTACCTCGAACAAACACTCGATTCTGAATTATCTGCAAACATTGTGGACCTCTGTCCCGTAGGAGCGTTAACTTCTAAACCTTATCAATTTGAAGCAAGACCATGGGAGCTAAAGAAAACAGAGTCCATTGATGTAATGGATGCTGTAGGTTCAAACATAAGAGTAGATACGTATGGGTGGAAAGTTAAAAGGATCCTGCCAGTATTAAATGAAGACATTAATGAAGAATGGATCTCTGATAAGACTCGCTATGCTTGCGATGGACTATTAACACAACGCATTGACACACCTTTAATTAAAAATAATGGAAAGTTTGTAGAAAGTGATTGGAATGAGTCACTTTCAAAAGTTACAGAACTTTTAAAGTCAAATAATCCAGAAGAAATTGTTTTTTTATTAGGTGACTTTATTGATTTAGAAACTGCATATTTAATAAAAAAATTAGCTGACACATTGAACATAAAGTCAGTTGAATGTCGGCAAGACGGTTGTAAGATTCCCTTCAACCATAGGTCACAATTCTTATTCAACTCAAAGATTAATGGTTTAGATGAAACTGATTGCCTATTAATAGTTGGCAGTAATGTAAGAGAAGAAGCTCCAATTATAAATGCACGAATTAGAAAACAAGTAATAACAAGAGATTTGCCTGCAGCACTCATTGGAGAAAATTTTGACTTAACATACAAATATGAACACCTAGGAAATGATGTAAATATTTTAACTGATATTTTGTACGATAAAAATGAATTCTCCAAAAAGCTTTTGGAAGCAAAAAAACCAATGCTTATAGTAGGACAATCTTTGTTAAATAGGGATGATTCAATTCAAATTTATTCTCTACTCGAATCCTTCATTGAAAAATTTAATATGGCAAACGACGAATGGAACGGGTTTAACGTTCTACAATTAAGTGCCTCTAGAGCAGGATCATTAGAAGTCGGATGTTACCAGAAAAATAAAAATTTAGACGACATCATAGATGATGCGCACAACAACAAAGTTAGACTGGTAATGTCATTTGGTGCAGACGAAATAAATTATCAACATTTTGAAAATAGTAAGATTATTTACATGGGTACCCATGGTGACAAAGGCGCAAATGCAGCTGATATCATTTTGCCTTCTGCTGCATATACGGAAAAAGATGGCATCTACATCAATACAGAAGGAAGAACTCAATTCGCCAATAAAGCCAGTTATCCCCCTGGAGATGCCAAAGAGGACTGGAAGATAATTAACCAAATTAGCAAACTTATGTCTTTAGACTGGCCTTTCATTGATCAAGGGGATGTAAGATCTGCAATTTTTGATGATTATCCCCATCTTAATGAAATTTTTAATGATCAAACATGTGAATATATAAAACTTTTAGAAAATAAATCAAAAGATGAAGTTGAAATTACGCCTAAAGATACAAGAACTGCAAAAGAAAAAAAATCAGACACTTTTAATGAGAATATTAAAGATTTTGAAAATAACTCTGCTCATAAAATATATAATTTACCATGGAAAGATCTCAGTGATCGTCAAAGAGAGTATTTAAGAAAATATAATTATCCAGAAACTTGGTCAGAATTTACCGAACATTATGGGTTCAAGGTAGTTAATGACATTAAAAAGAAAAATAACGTAGTTCTGCCATACGAAGAACAATATGCAAAAAGTTTAGGTAAGGTTTGGGATGATTTATCGTATAACCAAAAGAAATGGGCCTACACAAAGAGAAATAAAAACAACCTGATTGGTTTAGCAGATGATGCTAATTTTACTCCTGAAGGAATTGTGGTCATAAACGATAACCAAGAGGCTTATTACGCAAAGCCAAAAGAAATTTATTTTAAAAATAAAAAATTAATTCCAAGTATAAATGACTTTTACGTTACAGATACCATTTCACGCCACTCAAGTACGATGGCAGAATGCAGTAGGGCAAGAAAAGAAATGAGAAGCTCAATTAAAGAGAAAGCTTCCTAAGTATGAATGTGTTACAGTCAAATTTTTTTGAATTAATAACAATAATATTTTATTGTATTTTAATCTTTGTACCACTTCTTGTTGGCGTCGTTTTAGCCTTATATGCTGATAGAAAAATATGGGCCGCTGTTCAAAAAAGAAGAGGACCTAATGTAGTTGGACCATTTGGATTATTTCAAGTGCCTGCAGATGGATTAAAATTTATATTTAAAGAAATTATTCTCCCCGACAGTGCCGACAAAACTGTTTTTTTAATTGCTCCAATTATTACCCTAGCTTTATCCATTGCTGCGTGGGCTGTAATCCCTGTTCAAGCGGGGGTTGTATTAGCAAATATAAATGTTGGCATATTATATATTTTTGCAATTAGTTCTCTTGGAGTTTATGGAATACTGATGGCCGGTTGGGCTTCAAACAGCAAATACCCTTTTTTTGGCGCATTAAGATCCGCTGCTCAAATGGTATCTTATGAAGTATCAATAGGTTTTGTGATCGTAACAGTTTTAATGTGCGTAGGCTCATTAAACTTGAGTGAAATCGTACTTGCTCAAAAAAATATTTGGTTTTTCATACCACTATTTCCGATGTTTATAGTCTTTTTCATTTCTGCGCTAGCTGAAACGAATAGGCCTCCATTTGATTTGCCTGAAGCTGAGTCAGAACTGGTTGCAGGTTATCAAACTGAATATTCGGGAATGCCTTTTGTTCTATTTTTATTTGGTGAATATATAAATATTTTATTAATGTGTGCTATGACAACTATTCTCTTCTTAGGTGGATGGTTGCCTCCCATTGATGTATATCCATTAAATTCTATACCTGGGTTTGTGTGGTTCATTCTCAAAGTAACACTAGTTTTTTATATGTTTGCTATGGTTAAAGCGTTTGTCCCTCGATATCGATATGATCAGCTAATGCGATTAGGTTGGAAAGTATTCCTTCCTTTATCATTACTTGCTGTAGTACTTACATCGTCAATATTATTCTTTTTTAAACTTGCTCCAGGTATGTCATGAGATTTTTAAATTTGATAAAATCATTTCTATTAATTGATTTCATTAAAGCTTACTTACTAGCTCAGAAATATTTTTTTAAGAAGAAAGCAACGATTAACTATCCCTTTGAAAAAGGAAAACTTAGTCCACGCTTTAGAGGTGAACATGCTCTTAGGCGCTATCCAAGCGGAGAAGAAAGGTGCATTGGATGCAAGCTATGTGAGGCAGTATGTCCAGCTCAGGCAATTACAATTGAAACTGAGCCAAGAGATGATGGAACAAGAAGAACCACAAGATATGATATTGACATGGTTAAATGTATCTATTGTGGTTTATGTGAGGAGTCGTGTCCTGTTGATGCAATAGTTCAGGGGCCAAATTTTGAATTCACGACAGAAACTAGAAAAGAACTTTACTATACTAAAGATAAACTTTTAGAAAATGGTGATAGGTGGGAAACAGTAATCGCTGAAAATTTAGAAGCTGACTCTAAATACAGGTAAATTTCATGTCAATCTCACTAATTACCTTTTATCTTTTTTCCGCAATTCTCCTGCTCTCATCTTTAATGGTGATTTCAACAAAAAATCCTGTTCATTCTGTTTTATTTTTAATTTTAGCTTTTCTTAATGCTGCAGGTATATTTGTTATTCTTCATGCAGAATTTTTAGCCATGATATTAATCATTGTTTATGTTGGCGCTGTAGCTGTCTTATTTTTATTTGTCGTTATGATGCTTGATTTTAAAACATCTCTTGAAAAAGATAATATTCTACAATACATGCCAATAGGTCTCTTAATTGGATTAGTATTTATTGCTGAACTTGTTATTGTATTAATCAACACGCGTTTAGATTTATCCAATATTCAAATATTATCTAACCCATTGGATAATTTCTCAGACCAATCTAATACTGAAGCTATAGGATCAATTCTTTACACTAACTATGTTTTATATTTTCAGTTATCAGGAGTAATTTTACTAGTTGCCATGGTCGGATCAATTGTATTGACCTTAAGAGATAGAGAAGGCGTTAAACGTCAAATTGTATCAGAGCAAGTTGATAGAAAAGGAAAAATTGAGCTTCTAGATGTAAAATCAGGTGAGGGTATTGATTTATAATGATTGAACTTAATCAATTTCTAATTTTATCAGCTTTACTTTTCTCAATAGGTGTTATTGGCATATTCTTGAATCGAAAAAATGTAATTATCATTCTAATGTCAATTGAGATTATTTTATTGGCAGTTAATATTAATTTAGTTTCATTTTCTTATTTTTTAAACGATCTAACAGGCCAGATATTCTCATTATTTGTATTAACGGTTGCTGCTGCAGAAGCCGCAATTGGATTGGCAATTTTGGTAATCTATAACCGGAATGCAGGTAGCATTGAGATTGAGAAAATAAATACCTTAAAAGGATAATATTATGATTCACAGCATTGTAATTTTACCCTTATTGGGGTTTCTCATTGCGTGCACATTATCTTTTTTTAAAAGAAATGTTTTTATAGATCGTTTAGCTGAAGTTATTACGTGTACTTTTATTGTTTTAGCGGCGTTCTTTTCTTTTTATATTTTCATTGTCAATATAGGCAGCCCCAGTGTTGTTTCTTTAAAGTTATTTACATGGATTGAATCAGGCTCTTTTTCTGCTGATTGGTCTATTTATTTAGACTCGGTAACCAGTGTAATGTTAGTGGTTATCACAAGTGTTTCTGCTTTGGTGCATGTTTATTCAATTGGATACATGTCACATGATGATAGTAAGCCTAGATTTATGGGTTATCTATCATTGTTTACATTTGCTATGATCATGCTCGTTACAGCAGATAATTTTTTGCAATTATTTTTTGGGTGGGAAGGAGTTGGCTTAGCTTCATATTTATTAATTGGCTTTTGGTACAAGAAAACCACAGCAAACGCAGCTGCCATAAAAGCCTTTATAGTCAACCGCGTTGGTGACTTTGGGTTGGCACTTGGAATTTTTACAATTTTTATCGTCTTTGGAAGTATTGAGTATGAAAATGTTTTCAACAGCGCAGTCAAATTTTCAGATGCTCAATTTGCTTTTATTGGATACGAGATTCATGCATTAACACTAATTTGTATCTTTTTATTTATAGGTGCGATGGGAAAATCAGCCCAACTTTTTTTACACACATGGCTGCCTGATGCTATGGAGGGCCCTACACCTGTTTCAGCATTAATTCATGCGGCGACTATGGTTACTGCTGGGGTTTTTCTAGTAGTAAGATGTTCACCGCTTTTTGATTTAGCGCCAATTGCGATGGATTTTGTTGTAGTTATTGGGGCAAGTACTGCATTTTTTGCAGCAACCATTGGCCTTGTTCAAAACGATATTAAAAGAGTAATCGCTTATTCAACATGCAGTCAACTCGGTTACATGTTTGTTGCTGCAGGTTTAGGCGCTTACGGGGTAGCAATGTTCCATTTGTTCACTCATGCATTTTTTAAGGCACTTCTTTTCCTTGGAGCAGGCTCAGTTATTCATGCCGTACATGAAGAGCAGGACATTAGAAGAATGGGAGGGATAAGTAATTTTATACCAATCACTCAAGTCATGATGATTATTGGAACCATATCATTAATGGGCTTTCCATTCACATCTGGCTATTATTCAAAAGACGCTATTATTGAAACAGCATATCTATCAAATTCAAATTTTGCCAATTATGCTTACATTCTACTTACTATTGGAGTTGTAATGACTTCGTTTTATTCATGGCGCTTAATGTTCCTTGTTTTCAATGGAAAAACTAGAATGGCTGAAGAGGATTATAGAAAAGTTCATGAGTCATCATCGATCATGCTTATACCTCTAATGATTTTAGCTATTGGAGCTCTCTTTTTTGGATTTATATTTAAAAGTTACTTTATAGGTTACAACAGTGACGAATTCTGGAATGGATCTATTGTTCTGCATCATGAAGATCATCATAATATCCCATTATTAATTTATTACCTTCCAGCAATTTTAGGGGTCGTTGGATTTTTCATTGCTTGGATGATGTATCTACGAAAGTCAAATATTGCTAAAAATATCGCTGAATTAAATAAGCCTTTATACAATTTTTTACTGAACAAATGGTATTTTGATGAACTTTACAACATGGTTCTTGTTAAGCCAGCAATAGGAGTTGGCAAATTGTTTTGGAAATTAATTGACGGTTATATTATTGATGGCTTTGGACCAAATGGCCTCGCTTCTTTAGTCAGCCGTATCTCATCAAGAACTAAGCAAATTCAATCTGGATTTATTTATCATTATGCATTTGCAATTCTGATTGGTTTATCTTTGATTATAACACTTATAATTTTTAGGTTTTAATTAATGAATGAATTGCCAATCTTAAGTATTTTAATTTTACTTCCAATAGTTGGGATATTTTTCATGACTTTGATCAGAAATAATAATGATCAAAGTTCAAATAATCTAAAACATACAGCCTTATGGATATCTTTTTTAAATTTTTTAATTTCTCTATACTTACTATTTTCATTTAATCACCAAGATGCAGACTTTCAGTTTGAGGAACGATATTTTTGGATTGAATATGGCATATCTTACCATTTAGGCGTTGATGGAATTTCAATCCTATTCATTGTCCTCACAACAATGCTTGTTCCAATTTGCATCTTAGCTAGTTATGACAGTATTAAATTTTCTGTAAAAGAATATTTAATTGCGTTTTTAGCTCTTGAAACTTTCATGATAGGCGTCTTTTGTTCCCTTGATCTTGTTTTATTCTATTTATTCTTTGAGGGTGGTTTGATACCCATGTTTCTTATTATTGGCATTTGGGGAGGAGAAAGAAGAGTTTACTCAACATTCAAATTTTTCTTATACACACTTGCTGGTTCAGTTTTTATGTTACTAGCTATCATATACATATTTATTACAGCCGGTACTACAGATGTATCATACCTATTGGATTATAATTTTACACGCAATGAACAGATTGTGTTGTGGCTTGCTTTTTTTGCGTCATTTATGGTTAAAATCCCAATGTGGCCATTTCATACTTGGCTGCCAGATGCCCACGTTGAAGCTCCTACAGCGGGCTCAGTAATATTAGCTGGAGTTTTATTAAAAATGGCAGGATATGGTTTTATTCGTTTCTCAATTGGCTTTTTCCCTGAAGCCTCAGAGCTTTTTGCTCCACTCATCTTTGCACTTAGTATTGTAGCTATAATCGTTACGTCGTTGATAGCATTAGTTCAGGAGGATATGAAAAAGTTAATAGCGTATTCCTCTGTTGCACATATGGGATTTGTAACTTTAGGAATTTTTACATTTACAGTTCAAGGAATTGAAGGAAGTGTCATTCAAATGATAAGTCACGGTATTGTTTCTGCAGCATTATTTTTATGTGTTGGCGTGGTTTATGATCGATTACACACAAGGGAAATTTCCAGGTATGGTGGATTGGTAAGTAAAATGCCAATGTATGCATTTACATTTATGATTTTCATTTTGGCTAGTCTTGGGTTACCAGGAACAAGCGGTTTCGTTGGAGAATTTTTAGTATTACTTTCAATATTTAGTATAAATACTTATTTTGCTGTATTTGCTACCACCGGTGTTGTATTAGCGGCAACATATTCTCTATGGCTCTATCGTAGAATGATTTTCGGTACCTTAATTAAAGATGATTTGTCAGAGATGTTAGATTTAACCCGAAGAGAAATAATAATATTCGTTCCACTTATTACTCTGACAATATTTATTGGCATATATCCAAAACCAGTTATAGATATTATCGAGCCATCAGCAAAAAAAATTGTGAGTCAAGTTAACGGTAAATTAAATTAATTTAATGGAGAATATTTTACACATAATACCAGAAATCTTTATTTTTTGCTCTGCATTAATATTACTCATTCTTGGATTATTTATAAAAAATATTAAACTTATTAATAATCTTACCATTCTATCATTACTCATAGCAGTAGCACTTGTTATTAATCAACCTTATCAGTCTATATATTTAAATAGTTACGTCATTGATGAGTTCTCGTCTTTATTTAAAATCATGATCTTTATAGGGTCGATTGTTACATTAGTAATGTTTGTATCAAGTAGAGAAGACTTGCACATAAATTTATATGAATTTCCCATACTAATTCTATTATCAACTCTGGGGATGATGGTCATGGTGTCTGCAAACGATTTGCTTGCTATGTTTATTGGTCTCGAACTGCAATCACTGAGTCTTTATGTGCTAGCCGCGCTTAATAGAAATAGTCTTTTGTCATCAGAGGCTGGTATTAAGTATTTTATATTAGGGGCTCTTTCATCAGGTTTATTATTATTTGGAATTTCCTACATTTATGGTTTTTCTGGAAATACAAATTTCAATTTGATCGCCGTCAATTATAACTCTGAGAGTCTAGGCCTTTTAATTGGCATAGTTTTTGTGTTAGCAGGTCTTGCATTTAAAGTTTCTGCGGTTCCTTTCCATATGTGGACTCCAGATGTATATCAAGGCGCTCCGACACCTATAACCGCTTTCTTTGCTCTCGCACCAAAAATTGCTGCGATGGGCTTATTGGTAAGGTTTTTATTTAATTCTTTTGGAGAGCTGTATTTGGATTGGCAGCAAATAATATTTTTTATTTCAATTGCATCTATGATGCTTGCTGCGTTTGCAGCAATTGCCCAAACAAATATTAAAAGACTAATGGCATATAGTTCAATAGGCCATATAGGTTACGCTTTAATCGGTGTTGCTTGTGTTTCGAGTGAAGGATTAAGATCACTTTTGATTTATCTTATGATTTACTTGGTCATGAATATATCTGTATTCACAGTTATACTTAGTTTAAAGAGGAATGATGCATACTTTGAAAATATATCTGACCTTTCAGGTATGTATAAAAATCACCCGTTTACTACTATCTTAGTTGCGTTAATGATGTTTTCATTAGCGGGTATACCTCCTTTAGCCGGTTTTTTTGGTAAATTTTATATTTTCGTTGCAGCTTTAGAAAGTAATATGGTGTTTCTTGCGGTTATAGGTATCATTGCAAGTGTTATTAGCGCTTTCTATTATCTTCGTATTGTAAAGATAATGTATTTTGATGAACCAAAAGAAGAGTTTGATGGAGTGAATGTCCGATCACTTCAAGTTCTGTTCTATCCATCTTCTTTTTTAGTCATTTTGTTTTTTATATATCCTGCACCAATTATACAGCTTTCAGAATATGCTATAAAATCTTTTTATTAATAGACATGTTATCTAAATCAGCAATCATCCATTATGATGTCATAGACAGCACAAATCTTGAAAGTAAGAGACTTATTGATAAAGAAAAAATTTTCTCTCCTACTTGGATTATAGCAAGTAAGCAAACTGCAGGAAGAGGGCGAGGTGATAAAAAATGGGTATCTCAAGAGGGAAATCTGCTTGCTTCTTTAATTCTACCTATTGGTTTTTCCCTAGATAGACTTCCATTTTTATCATGTATTGTTGCATTATCTTTGCATCAATGTATTTCAAAAGTGATTACGGATAATAAACCTTTAAAAATAAAATGGCCAAATGATATTCTCTATGATGACGCTAAATTGGCAGGAGTACTAATTGAAAACTCTCTCTCTCAAAGTAAAAACTTTTCAATTATTGGTATAGGAATCAACGTTGCACACCATCCAATTATAGAGGGAAAAAACACTACATCTTTAAATGCTATAGTGCAGAAGAATATGAAAACCATGGATTTAATTAAATCCCTGGAAATCATTCTTTATGAGTATTTAGAAAAATTAATAAATAATTCAGAAGCTCTTTTAATAGATGAATACAAAAGTAAATGCTGGAATTATAATAAGACAGTAAAATTTATGACAAATGATAAAGTTTTAGAAGGAATATTAATTGATATATCTAAAGACTTTGAAATTATTATAAACGCAAATAATAAAAATATTAAATTAAATGCAGGAGAATTGTCATTTGACTATTAATGTGAGAACAATTGTAGATATAGGTAATACAAATATCTTATTTGGAAACATTGTTAAAGGTGAGCTTATTTCCCAAATGAGAATAGAAACATCTGTCATAGTGAATGCTCAAAATAACAATATGAGCATTGATTTAGTTGAATTGAGAAATTTTTTATCTGATAGCAAATCAGTCATTATTTCTGGTGTAGTGCCAAACGCTCAATATGAATTAACTAATTTTATAAAAAGTATTAGAGATGATTTGAAAATTGTTGAACTGAGAACATCTGATCTTGAAAAATTTATATCTTTTACCTTAGATAAACCAAGCGAGGTTGGTGATGATAGAATAATTAATGCTATCGCTGCAGTAAAACAATACGAGCCTCCTTTAATTATTGTTGATTTTGGAACCGCAACAACCTTAGACGTAGTAGATAAAAATGCCAGTTATGCAGGAGGGTTAATATGTCCTGGAGTTAACTTATCTATCAAATCTCTCTCTGACGGTACCGCTTTATTGCCACAAATTGATTTTAAAAGACCAGCCCAACTTATCGGTAAAGATACAATTCATGCCATGGAATCAGGTATTTATTGGGGCTATATCAGTCTTATTGAGGGGTTGGTTGATAAGTTAAAAAAGGAAAATGACTGTTTGA
This sequence comes from uncultured Pelagibacteraceae bacterium, assembly GCA_902580665.1. Taxonomy (GTDB): domain Bacteria; phylum Pseudomonadota; class Alphaproteobacteria; order Pelagibacterales; family AG-422-B15; genus CACNXQ01. The sequence goes on from CACHLP010000010.1 coordinate 15,766, forward strand.
ATGCAAAAACCATTGCTACAGGAGGTTTGTCGAAACTATTTGCAAAAGATTTAAATTGCATTAATTACTTTGAAAATGATCTTACTTTGAACGGCCTAATCATAATAAGCAAAAAAATATATGAGTAAAAATAGCAGACTAGTTTTTCTGCCATTAGGTGGAACTGGAGAAATAGGTATGAACATGAATCTCTATGGTTATGGCAATGAGATTGATGATATGAAATGGCTAATTGTCGATGTAGGCATTACTTTCGGAGACGATACAACTCCTGGGGTTGATGTGATACTACCAGACCATGAATTCATAAAAGAAAGAAAAGAAAATCTTCAAGGAATAATTATTACTCACGCCCATGAAGACCATGTCGGTGGATTAGCTTATTTATGGCCAGACTTGAAGTGTCCGATATATGCAACTGCATTTACTGCATCAATTATAAGATTAAAGTTTGAGGAGAGGGGTATAAATATTGAAGATAAATTAAATATAGTCGATCTATCATCTGAAATTCAAATCAAACCATTCGATATTAAATTTCAAACACTGACACACTCTATACCAGAGCCAAATTCCTTATTCATTAAGACAAAATTGGGCACCATTTATCACACTGGTGATTGGAAAATTGATGACAATCCTATTGTAGGAGAGTCAATTGATTTTAATCAATTAAAAGAAAATAGTGAGGAAGTGCTTGCAATGGTTTGCGATTCAACGAATGTATTAACAAGTGGACGTTCGGGTTCAGAATCGACGGTTCGAGGAAATCTTGCTGGTGTTATTAAGAAGTTAAAAAATAGAGTTTTCGTTACTTCATTCGCTTCAAATGTTGCGCGATTAGAAACAATTGCTGCAGCCGCTAAAGAGTCTGGAAGGTCGCTGGTTGTTTTAGGTCGATCAATGCATAGAATGATATCTGTTGCACGGCAAAACGGAATTTTAAAAGATATAGATGTGATCTTATCTGAAAAGGATGCTGCAAAAAAGAAAAAGCATGAGGTTCTCTACCTATGCACTGGTAGTCAAGGGGAACCAAGAGGTGCAATGATGAGGATATCAAATCAAGATTTCCCACACATTGATATTGATCAAGATGATTGTGTAATTTTTTCATCCAAAATTATTCCTGGCAACGAGAAAAAAATATTTAAACTATTTAATCGCCTTTCTGAACTTGGTGCTGAAGTAATCACCGAATATGATGAAGATATTCATGTTTCAGGACATCCATGTCTTGATGAAATGGTAGATATGTATGAACATGTAAAGCCAAAAATATCTGTTCCTGTGCATGGAGAGTTTAGACATTTAAAAAGACACTCTTCTCTAGCGAAAGAACTTGGTGTTCAGTTTCCAATGCAAATATCTAATGGTGATATTCTACAGCTCGCACCAGGTTCACCTTACATATATGATCAATGTAAATATGGAAGGCAGTATCTAGATGGAAACCGACTAGTTGATTATAACAGTAGTCATATTAATGATAGAAAAAGAATGAGTTATAATGGCGTATTGAATATAACATGTGTTTTAGACAAAAAAATGAATCTTAAAAATGAACCTGTTATTTTTTCTAGCGGCATATTAAGTGATGATGAATATGATAGTGACGAAGTAATAAATATTCTTGAAGAAGAAATTTATAAATTTTTTGATGATAAAAGCAATATATCAAAAAAGGAAAAAAAGATTTATCAGAAACTTGAAACCCTCTCTAGAAACCTGATTTATAAGCACTCTCGCAAAAAACCTTTGACAAATATAAGTATTGTTCATATTTAATTAGAATGATCGGAAAATTAAATCATATAGCAATAGCTGTCCCAAACATCAATGAAGCCGCTGAGCAGTACAGAAGTATCTTTGGAGCAAAGGTATCAGAGCCAGTAGAACAACCTGATCATGGTGTTACCACTATATTTATTGATTTGGGAAATACAAAAATAGAACTCTTACAAGTGCTCGGTGAAGACTCTCCTATTGAAAAGTTCATGGATAAAAATCCTAAAGGGGGAATGCATCATATTTGTTTAGAAGTCGAAGATATTAATCAAGCAGTTGAAAAATTAAATACGCATGAAGTTTCCATTACAGGAACTGGCAAGCCAAGAACTGGCGCCCATGGAAAACCTGTTGTCTTTCTTCATCCAAAAAGTTGCAACGGAACATTAATCGAGCTTGAAGAAGTTTAAAATTGGGCATAACAGGCTCAATTATTATATTTCTTCTTATTTGGTGGCTTATCTTCTTTTTGTCTCTGCCTATAAACATCAACAATTCAAATAAAAAAATAGCAATTGATGGTGAGGATCCTGGAGCGCCCAATAATCCACAGATATTTAAGAAATTTCTAATCACAACATTTGTTTCAGTAATTATCTGGTTTATCATATACTTTTTTCTAAATAATGATGGTTTTTTGATGTTCATCTTAAAGCTTTTTTATATGAATGAAGTTATCTAAATATTTATTACCTGTTTTAAAAGAAACTCCTTCCGAAGCGGAAATTATTTCTCACACTTTGATGCTTAGATCTGGAATGATTAGTCAGTCTAGTTCAGGTATCTATTCATGGTTACCTATTGGATTAAGGGTTTTGAAAAAGATTGAAAATATTGTGAGAGATGAGCAGAATAATGCAGGTATAAATGAAATTTTAATGCCAACTATACAACCAGCTGATATTTGGAATGAAAGCGGTCGATACGAAGATTACGGCAAAGAGATGTTAAGAATTAACGATCGTCATGATAGACAGATGCTTTATGGCCCAACAAACGAAGAGCAAGTAACTGATATTTTTAGACGTTCAATAAAGTCCTATAAAGAACTTCCTCAATTACTTTATCATATACAATGGAAATTTAGAGATGAATTAAGACCAAGATTTGGAGTTATGAGAGGTAGAGAATTTTTAATGAAAGATGCTTATTCATTCGATATTGATGAAATGAAATCTGAAGACTCTTACAATAGATTTTTCATATGTTACCTAAAAACTTTTGCACGAATGGGTTTAAAAGCTATCCCAATGGCTGCTGATACTGGGCCCATTGGAGGAGATTTGTCACATGAATTTGTTATCCTGTCTAAGACTGGTGAAAGTGACATATATTTTGATCAAAGAATATTACAAGAAGATGAATCTATTAATGAAATTGACTATGAAGGGGATTTAAAAAAACCAGTAGAAAAATTTAAATCTTATTACTCGGTTTCTGACGATAAATATAATGAGTCTGAGTTCAATAAAAATGTAGATAAACAAAATCAAATGCAGTCTAGGGGCATTGAAGTAGGGCACATCTTTAGTTTTGGCACAAAGTATTCAACATCAATGAAAGCGAATGTACTTGATTTTGATGGCAAAGAGAAGTCTGTATACATGGGTTCATATGGAATTGGAATATCGAGACTTGTAGGCGCAATTATAGAAACCTCACACGATGAAAAAGGCATAATATGGCCTGACGTCGTTGCTCCATTCTTATTTGGAATAATAAATCTATCTCCAAAAGACGAAATAGTTTCTAGTAATGCAGAAAAAATTTATAACTATATCTCTAATAAATATGAAACTATCTATGATGATAAAAAAGACAACGCAGGAGTTAAATTTTCTCGTATGGACTTGATTGGAATACCTCATCAAATTATTATTGGGAATAAATCAAAATCAGATAACGAGATTGAATATAAAAATAGAAGGACTGGAAATTCGGAATTTATAAATATCGACAAGATTGATGAATTCATCAAAAGATTTCCATCATAAAGTGCCATTTAATTATTTTGAAAGATTTATAGCATTTAGATATCTTGTTCCCCTTAGAAAAGGTGGATTATTGTCAGTCATCTCTTGGTTATCTTTCATAGGCATATGTATTGGGGTCGCAACATTAATAATTGTAATGTCAGTGATGAATGGTTTTCATATCGAGTTAAAAGAAAGAATTATTGGTTTCAATGGTCATATATTTATACAAAAAAATGATAAATATTTTGAATATCAAGAAGAGCTCTCAGACGTACCTCTGATTAAATTTATTGACCCCAATATAACTCTTCAAGCCCTTATTAGCTCAGATGATAGAACTACAGGAATTGTTTTAAAATCTTTCGTAGAAGAAAACATGAAACACTACTCATTTTCGCAAAACATCGGTAACAATGAAGAAATTAATGTAAAAGATAGTATAATACTAGGGTCAGACTTGGCATTAGCATTAAATGTTATTCCTGGTGAGGATGTTAAGGTTCTTTCATCAAATATGCTCTCAACACCTTTTGGTCAAATCCCAAAAAGTAAGAGCATGGTTGTTGTTGGAATTTTTACTTCAGGAATGAGCGAGTATGACTCTAACTTTGCATATACTGCATTACCAAATATTCAGTCTCTTATTGGAATTAAAAATTTAGTTTCTACAATTGAAGTTCACCTAAGTGATATTGCTGATTTAAAAATCGTAAAAGAAGAAATATCTGAAGTATTTAGCAATAACTACATTATTAGAGATTGGATAGAGCTGAACAGTTCTTTTTGGGAGGTCCTAGCGACTGAACGTGAATTAATGTTCTTTGTTTTATCTTTAATTATTGTCATTGCTGCATTCAATGTGATTACGAGCTTATTTATTCTTGTACAAACAAAATCTAAAGAAATTGCAGTATTAAAAACAATTGGCACTAGTGATATTTCAGTTTTAAGGATCTTTTTAATTGTTGGCTCTATTATAGGTACGTCTGGAACAATACTAGGGACAATTTTAGGAACACTATTCACTATAAACATTGATTCTGTAAGAAACTTCTTAAATACTACATTTGATTTAAATCTTTTTCCTTCTGAATTCTATTATTTAGATAAAATGCCTACCAATATAGACATAAATCAAATTGCAATAATATTTTTATTTTCATTATCAGTATCAATTATTGCTACAATCTATCCAGCCTACAAAGCTTCTAAAACTGAAATTAAAGGTATACTTGGAAATGGATAGAAATATTCTAGTTTTATCAAATATTTCTAAGTCTTATAGGCAAGGCAGCGAATATATTACTATATTTGATAATTTTAATCTTACCGTTGATAAAGGTGAATTTATTTCGATTGTTGGACCTTCAGGATCAGGTAAAACAACCTTATTAAATTTAGTTGGTTTAATAGATTCAATTGATCAAGGTGAAATTTTATTGAATGCTAAAATTATTTCAAATCAAAATAGTAACGAGAAAAGTGAAGTAAGAAGGAATAATTTTGGATTTATTTATCAAAATTATAATTTGTTTGATAATTTTAGTGCAATTGAAAATATTACACTCCCACTTATTTTGAGAGGTGAGGCCAAAGATGTAGCTTTTGAAAAAGCAGATGAACTAATGAATATTTTTGATGTTAGCCACAGAAAATCTCATTTTCCAAATAGTTTATCTGGCGGTGAGCAGCAGAGAGTTGCAATAGCTAGAGCTTTAATAAATAAGCCAAAAATAGTTATTGCCGACGAACCCACGGGCAATCTTGATTATGAAAATTCAGTAAATGTTTTTAAATACTTAATTGATTATATCGAATCAGAAAAAATGACATTAATAATGGCTACGCATAATCAAGAATGGGCAAATAAGTCTGACAGAAGGATTGATCTTAGTTAATGGCTGATTTTGTTCACTTAACAAATAAAACAGAGTATTCGCTATCTGAAGGAGCGTTGCCAATTGCGAGAATAGCTGAACTATGCCAGTCATTCTCAATGCCAGCGGTTGGCATATCGGACAACAATAATATGTTCGGTGCATTAGAGTTTAGTGAGCAAATTGCAAAAGTTGGAGTTCAGCCAATTTTAGGTTGCAATATAAAAATTAAAACACCAAAAGAATACTTACATGAAAATATTGAGGATAATGATCTATATTTCTATTTAAATATATTTTCAAAAAACAATGAAGGATATGAGAACTTATTAAAATGTGTTTCGAATGCTTATACTCTTAACAAGGGGAATGCGTATGTAACTATTGACGATTTAATTAAGTTTAAAGAAGGCTTAATTATTCTATCTGGTGGAAATAATTCAATCTTGACCCATTCAACAGGTCACATGATTACAAAACAGTCTAAACAATTTGTTTCTGACTTTAAAAGTGAATTTAATGACAATTTCTATATTGAAATACAAAGATTAGGTATCGCTGACTACCGGTTGAATGAAGAAGCAGTTCTAAATTTAGCCTATGATCATCAGATACCGTTAGTGGCTACTAATGATGCTTATTTTGAAGGTCCAGAACATTTTGAAGCTCATGATGCATTAATGTGCATTGAAAAAAAACTGTTTGTATCTCAAGATAATAGAAAAAGATTATCAAAAGAGCATTATTTTAAATCTCAAAATGAAATGCTTGAGTTATTTCATAATTTGCCAGAAGCTCTAAATAATACAATTGAAATTGCACAAAGATGCATATACCGACCTAAAATTAAAAATCCCATTTTACCTGTATATGATGACGATCAAAACAAAGAAAAGGAGTTAATGCAGAAATTAGCCAAAGATGGACTTGAAGATCGACTCAATAACAAATTTAATAATGAAATAATAGATATTGTAAAGCAAAATGAAATAAGAAAAGTTTACGAAGAAAGACTTCAAAAGGAATTAAATATAATTATTAATATGAAATATGAAGGATACTTTTTAATAGTTTCAGATTTTATCCTATGGGCAAAAAATAATGATATACCTGTTGGACCAGGCAGAGGATCAGGAGCAGGATCACTTGTAGCTTGGTGTCTAAACATTACAGATCTTGATCCAATAAAGTTTGGTTTGATATTTGAACGTTTTTTAAACCCTGAAAGAGTATCGCTTCCTGACTTCGATATAGATTTCTGTAGAGATGGAAGAGATAAGGTCCTTGAATATGTTCATAACAAGTATGGTGAAAATAAAGTCGCACAGATAATTACTTTTGGTAAATTGCAAGCAAGAGCTGTAATAAGAGATGTTGGCAGAGTCCTTGGTATTCCATATGGCCAGGTTGATTATCTTTGCAAACTAATGCCATTTGATCCCTCTAGACCCATGTCTCTCCAGAAATATATTGATGAAGAGCCAAAGTTGAATGAAGAAGCCAATAAAGACCCGAAAGTTGCAAAGCTACTGGATATTTCTCTAAAACTTGAAGGTTTAAAAAGACATGCATCAATCCATGCAGCTGGAGTTGTTATATCAAAAGATCAGATATCTAAAGATGTACCATTATATAGTGATCCTGAAAGCAATATCTTCTTAACTCAATTTGATATGAAATGGGTTGAAAATGCTGGTTTAGTTAAGTTTGATTTTCTTGGATTGAAAACACTTACTTTAATTAATGAATGTATAAAGTTAGTACGAAAGAAAAATTCAGATTTCAATATAGATCAAATTAATATCAATGATATCAAAACATATGAATTGCTAAGTACTGGTGAAACAACAGGCATCTTTCAGTTAGAAAGTGCTGGAATGAAAGATACATTGAAGCAATTAAAGCCTGATAAATTTGAAGATATAATTGCAATTGTCGCACTATATCGTCCAGGTCCCATGGCTAATATACCATCTTATATTGAAAGAAAGCATGGAAGAGAAAAACCTGATTATATTCATCCTCTACTTGAGGAACTTTTAAAAGAAACATATGGAGTTGTAATATATCAAGAGCAAGTAATGGGTGTCGCTAGAGAGCTATCAGGTTATTCTGATGGTGAGGCTGATTTACTGAGAAGAGCCATGGGAAAAAAAATACAAAAAGAAATGAAAGCACAAAAGCAAAGATTTATCAGTGGGTGTGTAAATAATAAATTGAAAAACAACGAAGCAGAAAATATATTTGAATTATTATCAAAATTTGCAGATTATGGTTTT
>CACHLP010000011.1 GCA_902580665.1 uncultured Pelagibacteraceae bacterium
TTGCTGCTTTTGCTTCAAAAAAAACATTTATAGAAAGTATCAATCGTATGTTGGCAGGTTGGGTAAAGTGGTTTGTTGTTACCCTATTAATTGCAGTGATGTTCTTTCCTATCAGCATGTCGGCACTAGCGCCGGTAGAAGTTGTAGCAAAAGATCCAACGATTGTAACATCACCAGTGAATGGCGTTGTAGAAAAAGTATTGATAAAGACAAATGAAAATGTAAAACCAGGAACCAAACTAGTTAAACTAGATGATTTAAATTTTAAAAATCAGCATGAAATAGCACTTCAAAAACTTGAAGTGGCTGAAGCTGAGTTGTTAAGAGTTAAGCAGTCATCATTTTCAAATGAAGATGATAAAGCACGTCTGGTTGAACTTTCAACTGAAGTGGGGTTAAGAAAAAAAGAAGCTGCTTATGCAGAAGAGCAACTGAAATACTCAATTATTGCCGCTGACCGAGAAGGTATTGCTGTTGTTGAAGACTTTATTGATTGGCAAGGTAGGCCTGTTACAATTGGTGAAAAAATATTAACTATAGCTGACCCAGAACAAATTGAGTTTCAAATCTTTTTGCCCACTAAAGACTCTCTTTTGATCAAGAAGGAAGCCAGGGTAAAAGTTTTTTTAGATAGTAATCCTCTAAATTCTTTTGATGGTAAAGTATTGCGTACCTCATATAAACCTGCGCTTACATCTGAGAATATTTTAGCTTATCAAATTTTTGCAAATTATGAGGAAAATCAAGGTGTGATTCCAAGAATAGGATTAAGAGGAACCGCAAAAATTTACGGAGAAAAGACAAGCATTTTTTATTATATATTCCGTGTTCCTATTAATCTTGCAAGACAATTTTTAGGGCTTTAGATGATTGTACCATATCTCAGACAAGATTTGAAATTGAGCAAGGGTCCTAAAAAAGAGGACGGTTCTTCATCGTGGCTACTTTATGATTCTTTGAGAAACAAATATTTTTCAATCAACAAAAATGCTTTTGATCTTTTAAACAATTGGTCAAGTGGATCTCAATTAGGTGATTTCATAAAAAAAATCAATGAGACTAACTTATTGTTAAGTGAAGAAGAAATAAATGAGTTTATCAATTTCCTTGATCAAAATAATTTGACAATTAAAAAGACCAGTGAAGAAGTGAAGTCTTTGGTGGTTCAAAAAAATAAAACTAACAAACATTGGTTGTTCAAACTTATTCACAATTATCTATTTTTCAAAATACCTTTAGTAAGGCCTGGGACTTGGCTCCAAAGAAGTTTGCCTATTGCTTTGCTCTTTAGTTCATTAGCAGCCAGACGTATTATTTATGGGTTAGGTTTAATTGGAATATTTTTGACAATAACTAATTATGAGAAATTTCTCGCAACTTTTTCATATTTCTACAACTTTAATGGTCTGATCTTATTTGGAATCACGATCATTTTTGTGAAAGCCTTACATGAGTTGGGTCACGCCTACGTAGCTACATATTATAATTGTAAAGTTTCATCAATTGGCTTAGCTATGTTGGTCTTTTTCCCATTTTTATATACTGATACGTCTGATGCCTGGAAACTCACTGATCACAGAAAGCGTTTACTAATAAATTTTGCAGGTATGTTAACCGAACTACACCTAGCCTTAATTGCTACATTTGCATGGGTTGTATTTCCTGAGGGTATTGTGAAAAGCGCAGCATTTTTTATTGCTACATCAAGCTGGATCTCATCTTTATTGATCAACATAAGTCCCTTTATGAGGTTTGATGGATATTACGTATTATCTGATTTCCTTAAAGCTGAAAACTTGCAACCACGTTCATTTGCTTTAGGTAGATGGCAGATAAGAGAGTGGCTTTTTGGATTTAAATTCCAGCCTCCTGAGCAATTGATCGCTAACAGGAGATGGACTTTTATAATTTATGCATGGGCTACGTGGATTTATCGTTTTTTCATTTTTATTGGTATTGCATTATTGGTTTATTATTTAACATTTAAAATATTGGGAATTATTTTATTTGTAATAGAAATTGTATGGTTCATTTTATTGCCAATCGCTAGAGAAGTCATTCAATGGTGGAAGCTTAGAAAGTCTATGAAACTTAATAGATCTTCTATGAGGTCGATCATCTTGTTCGCAGTATTTATGTTTGCCATGCTTGTTCCATGGCGCACATCCTTAAGTTTACCGGCTGTTATTGAAGAGGGTGTTGTTCTCGATATTTTTGCATCTGAAGACTCAAAGATAAGAAAGGTCTTTGTTTCGCATGATCAGTATGTAGATGAAGGAGACTTACTAGTTATTATGACCAGTCCTTTAATCTCTAATAAAGTTGAAAAAGCAATAGAGCGTGTAAAAATGATACAGCAAAAACTTGATCGTAGAGTGGGATCAAGTCTTGATCTTAACAACCTATTAATACTGGAGAATGAGTTACAAAAAGAGATCGAGATTTTGAATTCATTGAAAAAGGAAAACAAAGCTTTATCAATTTATGCACCATCAGACGGCATTGTAAAAGATTTGATAAGTCTTAAACCCAATCAATGGGTAAATAAAAAAGATAAACTATTTTCAATTGTTCATTCAGAAGAAGTGCAAGTGATAGCCTTTGTTAGTGAGACGGATCTTGACAAACTTAAAGAAGTTTCAAGTGGATACTTTCATGCAAAAAATAATGAATTTACGAAAGTCAAAGTCGATTTAGTATCAACAAACAAAATTTCTACTAATGAGTTACCTTATTTAGCTCTGACGTCAACACATGGAGGTACAATTGCATCAAGAGAAATACAAGGAAAAAAACAAGTTCTGAGACCTGAAAATGCTCTTTATCAATTAAATTTCTCTTCCTCAGAGAGCCCAAAAGATTTACAGTGGCAGACAACCGGATCTGTTAAAATAGACTCTGAAAATTATAATATCTTTCAAAATATATTTAATGCTACAACCTCATTAATCATTCAGGAAAGTGGTTTTTAGTTTATATTTATAAAAAAAGATTGTTCGAAGTATTTTGCAAATATAGTAAGATCATACTTAATTTATGGCAAATCTTGATATATCTTATAATTATTTCCTAGGTTTTTTAATTCTTCTTATTCCATTTGCACTATTAACAGGACCAGCTTTGCCAGATGTTATAGTTTCTATAACAGCTTTATTATTTGTATTTATTTCAATAAAAAATCAAGAATACAAATATTATAATAATTTTATATCTAAATTTTTTTTGGTATTATGCCTTTTTTTTATCATAAATTCGTTAATGTCTGAGTTTGCATATTTTTCACTCAGAAGTAGTTTATTTTATTTTCGATTTATCTTATTTTCGTTAGCGGTATGGTATTTATTAGATAATGAAAAGAATTTTTTAAAGTATTTTTTATACTCTCTTATTATTTGTTACTTTATTGCAATTGGGTCTGGCTTATATCAATATTTATATGGAGAAACGATCTTTGGCGTAACTTCACCCAATACAAGATTACTTTTACTTTTCTCCGATAATGCTGCATTAGGTCATTTCCTGTCTCGGTTATTTCCTCTCCTTGTTGGTTTACTTATAATTAATTTCAGCAACTCCTTGAAATATTATATCCTATTATGTTTCTTATTTATAAGTACTGACGTTCTGGTTTACCTTAGTGGAGAAAGAACTTCATTAGCATTAATGTTGATGGCAAGTATTTTTATATTAATTTTTATGTCAAAACTAAAACTATTTAGACTGATTTCATTGGTTTTTTCTATCCTTATCATTGTAATAATTTCTATTTATGTCCCTGAAGTAAAAGAGAGGAATATTGACTATACTATGAAGCAATTTGGTGTGACTGAAGGGAGTGAAAGGATCAATATTTTTTCTGAAAAACATGAAACTTATATTTATACGGGAATAGAAATGTTTAATCAAAACGCTTTAATTGGATTGGGGCCTAATAATTATAGGAATTACTGCAATGACTATAACATCCAGGTATCAGCTAAAAGTCCCTATATCGACCCATGCAATACTCATCCACACAATATTTATATTCAATTACTTGCTGAAACAGGAATAATAGGTTTTTTACTAATAATGACAATTAATTATTTTTTATTTAAGATGATCTTTTTATATATTTATAAAAAATTACGAGGTCATAAATTGAATTTGAATGATTTTCAAATATGTTTGATAGCATGTTTTATTTGTACGCTATGGCCATTACTACCCACACATAATTTTTTTAATAATTGGATTAATATCATATTCTATTTACCTCTAGGTTTTTTTCTTCATTCTTGGTTTAAGGCTACTGAGCTTAATTAAAGTAATATCTTTCAAATTACATTTAATGCTACTACCTCAATACTTATTCAGGAAAGTAGTTTTAGTTTATTTCAAGACCGCCCTCGGTTTTAAGAAACTCAGCTACATTTTCTATACCCTTATTGTTCTTCATTTCGCCAAAAACATAAGGCATGCCAGATCGGGCTGTTTCAACATCTAGTTTCATTTGATCCAAATCAACATTTACGTGATTTGCTAAATCAGTTTTATTGATGATCAGTAAATCAGATTTTTTTATTGCTGGCCCACCTTTACGAGGAATATCACCTCCCATTCCAACATCAATCACATAGATTGATAAATCTACTAACTCCGGACTGAACGTTGCTGCCAAATTATCCCCACCTGACTCAATCAATAGCAATTGTAAATCAGGAAATTTTTGCTTCATTTCCTCTACTGCTAAGAGGTTAATTGAAGCATCCTCTCGAATTGCGGTATGAGGGCATCCACCTGTTTCGACGCCTTTAATTCTCTCAATTGGTAAAACTTGAGCTCTCATTAAATATTCGGCGTCTTCGATTGTATAAATATCATTTGAAATAACGGCCATTGAAATATTTTTAGACAAAGTTTTGCACAATGCCTCAGTAAGACTTGTTTTACCTGCACCTACAGGGCCGCCTATACCAATTTTTAAAGGACCTCGAAAATTATTCATGTTACATAAATTCTGGATGTAAGATTTTCATGTTTCATGCTGTAAATATCTGCACAAAACATTGAACTGCGTAAATCGTCTAAGCTATAGTCTTTCATCGTATTATGAAAACTTTTCATTATTCCAAGAAATGAAACCATACAATCTTGACCATCTTTTTGACTTAAAGGAACATGTTTAACGCAAATAGTGATTAAGTTTGAGATGAATGATTGAATATAAAAATCAACTAAATCATCAAAGGCGATATCGAACTTAATCCCTGCTTTAGCAATACAGACTGGAAAAGCTGTTTCATTATCTATTTCATATCCCCAACTCTCAGACATAATTTTTCTGAAGGCATCACCCATTTTGATAGTTTCAAGTTGACGTTCCTTGGATGCGCAGTTTGCAAGTACTAAATCATTTACATCAATTCCATGATAGGCAGCCTTGATAAAGATATACTCATTTCTGCATGTTCCCTCAAAGAGAATACTTTTGATAAATTCTAATACGTCATTTTTATTTTTGATAAGCTTGTCATCAATTATAGCCTCGAGACCATGCGAATAGGCGTATGAACCAATAGGAAACGAAGACGAAAACCAAAGATGTAAAACTTGATGAGATTTTAAATCTAATAAGTTATTATCTTTAATGCTTGTGACCATGTGTTCTCCCCATACCATAGGCCCCACCTTCAGGATTAAATTGTTCAACCACAGATTTTGTCTGCCCTCCCAGTCTTCTGACCATATCCTCAATGATATGGTCACTTTGTATTAGAATTCTTGAAGCTTCAATCTGACAGGGGATATGTCTATTCCCAATATGCCATATTAATTTATTTAAATCCTCTGACTTGATTTCAATTAAATTTTCTTTTTTTGATTTTATGGCAATTAGTTTTCCACTCTCAAGTTTGAATGCTTGATCACTCAAGACTGATTTCATCTCTTCAAGATCTACTAGAAATTCATGACCTTTGTCAGAAACTAATTTTTTGCGTCGCATGAGTCTCTCCTCATAAGATAGCGAAATTGTATCCACCTCTTCAGAGAAATCATAGTTACTTAATATTGAATTACAAATTTCCATAGTCAGTACATAAAATATCTTTGTGCCATTGGCAGTTCTTCCGCCGGTTCACATGTTATAATTTCTCCATTTGCTCTAACCTCATATGTTTCAGGATTTACATCTATAGTTGGACAAACATCGTTTAAAACCATGTCTTTTTTTGAAATTGACCTTGTATTGCTTACCGGCAACATGCATTTTTGTATATTGAGATGAATAAGGCTGTCTGCCTCCAGTGAACTCTTACTGACAAAAGTTACCGATGAATTTTCAAGCGATCTTCCATAACTACCAAACATTGGGCGCGTATACACAGGTTGGGGAGTTGGAATTGATGCGTTTGGATCACCCATTTGAGCGCAGGCAATACTCCCACCCATTATTACAATCTCAGGCTTAACACCAAAAAAAGCTGGGTCCCATATAACGATATCGGCTCTTTTATTTTTTTCGAGACTGCCAACATAGGAAGAAATTCCATGGGCAATAGAAGGGTTTATTGTATATTTTGCAAGGTATCGTTTGACTCTTAAATTATCATTATCGCCTTGCTCTTCAGATAGTCTTCCTCGTTGTACTTTCATTTTATGTGCGGTTTGCCATGTTCTAATAATTACCTCTCCAACGCGTCCCATAGCTTGACTGTCAGATGCAATGATTGAGAAAGCACCCATATCGTGCAATATGTCTTCAGCAGCCATCGTCTCTCTACGAATTCTACTTTCTGCAAAAGCTACGTCTTCAGGTATTGATTTATCTAGGTGATGGCAAACCATTAGCATATCTAAATGCTCTTCAACAGTGTTAACAGTGAATGGTCGTGTTGGATTAGTTGAAGATGGCAAAACATAAGGCTCGCCACAAATTTTTATTATATCAGGCGCGTGTCCACCCCCTGCACCTTCAGTATGAAATGTATGAATGGTTCTTTTATTAATTGCATTAATTGTATTTTCTACAAAGCCACTTTCATTGAGCGTATCAGTATGTATCATTACCTGAACGTCAAATTTATCAGCAACATTTAAACAATTATCTATTGCACCAGGAGTAGAGCCCCAGTCCTCATGAAGTTTAAGAGCAGCTGCTCCTCCAAGAACTTGTTCCTCTAAACCAGAAGGCAACGAAGAATTTCCCTTGCCCGCATAAGCTAAATTCATTGAGAAAGCATCAGATGATTGAAGCATTCTGCCGATGTGCCATGGTCCCGGCGTACAAGTAGTTGCTAATGTTCCATGTGCTGGTCCGGTACCTCCTCCAAGCATCGTAGTAATGCCAGAATGTAAGGCGTCATCGATTTGCTGAGGACATATAAAATGTATATGACTGTCAAAGCCGCCCGCCGTTACAATTTTACCTTCAGCTGCAATAACTTCAGTACCTGGACCAATTATAATATCCACACCCGGTTGTGTATCAGGGTTACCAGCTTTTCCAATATGATCAATATTTCCGTTCTTTAATCCAATATCTGCTTTAAATATCCCGGTGACATCTAGTATTAGAGCATTAGTAATAACTGTATCTACTGCTCCATCACTTCTTGAAACCTGAGACTGTCCCATGCCATCGCGAATAACTTTGCCGCCACCAAACTTGACTTCCTCACCGTAGACTGTGAGGTCTTTTTCAACCTCTATGAAAAGTTCAGTATCAGCAAGCCTTATTTTATCGCCTGTTGTGGGCCCATACATGGCTGCATAAGATTGTCTTGGAATTTTTTTCATTTAATTTTTCCCATGACTTTTTTATTAAACCCAAATAATTTTTTTAGTCCCTGTATTTCGATAAGTTCAATATCCCTTGATTGACCTGGTTCAAACCTTACAGCAGTTCCAGATGAAATGTTTAGTCTCATGCCTAAGGCTTTCTTTCTATCAAATTCAAGACTTTCATTTACTTCAGCGAAATGATAGTGACTACCGACTTGAATTGGCCGATCACCAGTATTGGAGACTTTCATTGTCAAACTCACTAAATCTTTATTTAAAATTATATCGCTCTCACTTGTAATTATTTCTCCTGGAATCATATAATTCTTACCTTATGGGTTTATGTACCGTGACTAACTTTGTTCCATCCGGAAAAGTTGCCTCTGTCTGCACTTCGGCAATCATTTCAGCAACTCCGTCCATACAGTCATCTTTTTTTAATACATGTGCTGCACTTTCCATTAGTTCAGCTACAGATTTGCCATCCCTTGCACCTTCAACAACATAATCAGATATAATTGATACAGCTTCAGGGTAATTTAATTTAACACCACGGTCTAATCTCTTTCGAGCGACTATTGCAGCCATGCTGACCATCATTTTATCAATCTCTCTTGGGGAAAGCTTCACGCAGCACCCCACATGTAAGGAACTTTATCATTCATCATGATTGACACGATATTTTTTGTAAATTTTTTTAAATAATAGTTATTAGATGAAATACTCCTTATTACTATCTTACCATCCCACTCTGAAATACCAGTAGTTATACTTTTTTCATCATGTATATTATCCTTTAAAACAGCATAAAATTTATTCATCTCTGAACCGAGTATTATTATTGTATTAACTGCAATATTATCATTAAGCATAAATTTATTTTCCCGCATTCTTTTTATATTATCTTCAAAGCCATTGATTTCAAGGTGAGCAATTTTATTATCATTAAATATTTTCCATCGATCAGAGTAGTAACCTTTTTCAATCGTTTCATTCATTGCTGATCTTCCATAAACAACTGTTTCACAAAAAAATAAATTTGAATCATTTAAAAGATTGACATCAATTTGACGTCTTAGGTTGCAATTATTAAAGAGGATTGTTTCATTTGGCATCCAAAAAAGAGTACTATTATCAACGTTAATGGTGTATTTAAGTTCAGCCGCATCTCCATATCCACTATATATCTTCTCAGCAGCCTGACTTGTAGTGAGCATATGTGTATTGTATAAGTCTATTTTGGTATTAAAGTTATCCCCACTCGTAACGCCACCAGATGTATTAACTAAAACTAGTTGAGACAAACTAGAGTAGGATTGAGGTAGTAAAGCTTTAAGGCATCCTTGCTGATATAATTTTTCAATATCATTATTTATAAACTCTACATCAATTGTGCCTAAAGATTTTTGAAGATTTAAATTCATAAAATTATCATAGTGTTTTAATTTCAAGTTGACAAATAATTGTCATTTATTTTTATCACTAAAATTACAGATACTATTTAGTAATATAAAAATTACTTTTAATTTTTTTTTTTGAAGATGTCATATTGGCAAGTGTAAAGATTCGTATCACTAATTTTTTTAAGAAATTATGAAACAGTTAAAAAAATGAAAGGACGAACAATGATCAAGAAAATTATAGTTGCTATGTCATTTTACTTTTTTAGTATCACTGCGTATGCAGATACTATCAAAGTTGGCATATTACACTCGCTGTCGGGTACGATGGCAATCTCAGAGACAACATTAAAAGATACAATGTTAATGTTGATCGATGAACAAAATGAAAAGGGAGGTATTCTCGGAAAAAAACTGGAGGCAGTAGTTGTTGATCCTGCTTCAGATTGGCCACTTTTTGCCGAAAAAGCTCGAGAACTAATAACTGTCAATGATGTTGATGTAATGTTTGGCTGCTGGACTTCTGTGTCTAGAAAGTCTGTATTACCCGTAATTGAAGAACTTAACGGATTACTTTTTTATCCAGTTCAATATGAAGGCGAAGAAAGCTCAAAAAATGTATTTTATACCGGAGCTGCTCCAAACCAACAAGCTATACCAGCTACTGATTACTATCTAGAAGAACTAGGTATTGAAAAGTTTGCATTACTTGGAACTGACTATGTTTATCCGAGAACAACAAACAAAATTCTAAATCAATATTTAATTGATAAAGGAATTCCCGAATCTGATATTTTTGTGAATTATACACCTTTTGGTCACTCGGATTGGTCGAAAATTGTTGCTGATGTTGTAGCACTTGGGGCTGACGGAAAGAAGGTAGGTGTTATTTCAACCATTAACGGTGATGCAAACATTGGATTTTATAAAGAACTTGCAGCTGCAGGTGTGAACGCTGAAGACATACCAGTTGTCGCGTTCTCAGTTGGTGAAGAGGAATTATCCGGACTTGATACAACAAATTTGGTTGGCCACCTAGCTGCGTGGAATTATTTTCAATCAGCTGAGTCCGACTTAAATACAGCATTTATCAAAAACTGGAAAAGTACCATGGGACCAGAAAGAGTTACCAATGACCCGATGGAAGCACACGTGATTGGATTTAACATGTATGTTAAAGCAGTGGAAAAAGCTGGAACTACTGATGTAGATGCAGTTAGAGAAGCTATGTACGGAATTACAGTTCCAAATCTCACGGGTGGAACTGCTGAAATGCTCCCAAATCATCATCTCTCTAAACCTGTTTTAATAGGTGAGATACTTGAAGATGGTCAGTTTGATATAATTAGCCAAACGACCGAGGTTCCAGGAGATGCGTGGACAGATCACTTAGCAGAGTCAGCTGTTTTAACATCAGATTGGCAAAGCTTAGGTTGTGGGATGTATAATACTTCGACCAGCAGTTGTGTTCAGTTAAAGTCTAACTACTAATTATAACCCAAATAAAACGCTGTAAAGAATAGTTTATATTCTTTATGGCGTTTTTAAATTATGAAAATAAATTTTTATATTATTCTTCTGTATGCTTTTTTTATAAATCTACCAGCAGTCGCTCACCATGATCAATTCAACATATTCTTAATAGAAAATTCAGATAATATAATTAAGAGTTCAGCAAAAACTGTTGACACTATATTAAGAGACATACAAAGCTTTGATGATGAAATTGTTTCAAGATTTTTAGAACTGTGGAAATCGAAAAGTCTCTACTATATAAAAGATACTAAGCAAGTAGTTATAGTTAATGAAAATAATGAGTCATTTGATGCCTTAGAAATAGATGGTCTTACTGGGATCGGCAATTACACCAAAAAAGAAATTAAAAAAATTAAACCCAATAGCGGAGTAAGAGCAAAAATAGACTCTCTTTTAGTAAAATACCAAATTTCTAATTCAGATATTAATATACGAAGAAAAAGCCTAGATAGCTTAAAAAGAAATATCCAGCCTGAACATTTGGCAGTGTTACAAGATGCTTACATTAATGAGTCAGATGCAGAACTAAAAACTGCTATTGATCGATTGCTAAAATTTGCAATAATTAAGTACTCTGACTCGAATGATAAAAAATTAGAAATAATTGAGTCTTTTAAAGGCGATACTGCGATCGAGATAAGGGCCTCTCTAAATCAACTCCTTAATTCTTCTGAAGTGAAAGTTGGCATCTCTCTTCCAAATAATAAAAATATTGCTAGGGTAATTGTGCCTGGTTTTACAATCAAAAATAGTAATGGAACATCGGGTACAACTAACTTTTTTAATGAGGATGTTGAGATATCAATTAATGATGCATATGACAAATTATATGCAGATAATCTAGTTTATAAAAAAAGGATTACCCCAGAAGAGTTAAAGAAAATATTACAACAAAATATTATCGGAGATACCATTGGAGGATATTCTATTAGTTCACTAGATAATGAACAATCTCGCATTGCTGCGTATAATAAATTAGTTGAAAATAATTTAGCACCTCCTTTTATTTCTGAAAATAAAATTAATGAAGAAGTAAACAAATTTATATTTTATTCTGTTTACAATGATTCTTCTTCTGAAGTAACAAATGCCGCCTTAAATACTCTAGCTAGTATAAATCTTAGAGTTCAGATCTACAAATATATTGATTTATTTATTGACGGTTTAAGTCTTGCGTCAATTTATTTTCTTGGAGCAATTGGATTAGCGATTACTTTTGGTGTTATGAGAGTAATTAATATGGCTCATGGTGAATTTATCATGATGGGGGCCTATACGGGGTATGTTGTTCAACAATTTATAAGTAACCATACACTATCACTTTTAGTTGCGCTTCCCCTCGCATTTATAATTACATTTATTGCTGGAGTGATCATGGAAAGACTCGTTATACGTCATTTGTATCGTAAACCACTTGATACATTACTGGCCACTTTCGGGATCAGTATTGCATTACAACAAATTGCAAAGAATATTTTTGGAACACAAGCAAGACCACTTACATCTCCATCGTGGCTTGATGGATCGCTTAGTCTCAGCGACGATCTATCGATCAGTTATATAAGAATTGCCATATTTATTTTGAGTCTAATATTTCTGGGTTTGTTGCTCTTTGTAATGAATCGTACCAGGCTTGGATTGGAGACTCGTGCAGTGACTCAAAATCCAGTGATGGCCTCCAATATGGGAATTAATCCTGAAAGAATAAATATGTTAACTTTTGGCTTTGGTTCAGGAATTGCAGGAATTGCAGGAATTGCTATTGGACTTTTTTCTAAAGTTACATCTGAGCTGGGGTCCGAATATATAGTTCAGAGCTTTATGACTGTGGTTGTTGGAGGAGTGGGCAACATATGGGGCACATTAGCGGGAGCCTCACTAATCGGGTTCCTTCAAAAATTTATAGAATGGTTTAATCCATCTAATACTCTCGCAGCGCAAACTTATATGATCATCTTTATTATTTTATTTATACAATTTAGACCAAAAGGGATAGTAGCCCTTAAAGGGAGAGCAGCTGATGACTGATTCAATAAATGATTTACTAGCTCGACACACATTAATTTTTACAATAGTTGTTGTTGTATTTTCTCTGTTTATAACTTTTTTTAGTGAACCTTACGGAAACGGATTAATATCTACTAGTTTTGTCAAAACTTTAGGCAAAACTGTTTGTCTATGCATAATTGCTCTGGCGATGGATGTGGTATGGGGTTATTGCGGAATTCTTTCTCTAGGGCATTTCGCTTTTTTTGGACTTGGTGGTTACATGATTGGAATGTGGCTAATGTATGAGCGAACAGCCATTATTGTTCAGGAGGCTGCCACTAATGAGTTGCTTCCATTAACCGAAACTGAATTATCAAATGCAATTGGAAACCAGATTTTTGGAGTTGTCGGCGGCTATGACATACCATCCATATGGATGTTTGCAGATAGTCTTGGTTTACAATTGATTTTAGTTATTGCAGTACCTGGTATTCTTGCATTTATATTTGGGTGGCTTGCATTCAGGTCGAGAGTAACTGGAGTTTATCTCTCAATTTTAACTCAAGCATTAACTTTAGCTCTGTCACTATATTTATTTCAAAATGACAGTGGCCTAAGGGGTAATAACGGCCTCTCCGGTTTGCAGAACATTCCTGGCATTGAGTATTTAGGACAAGAGGTCATATCTATAGGGTTTTTTTGGGCAAGTTGTATTTTTCTAATATCTATTTTTTTACTTTTTCATTCACTCATGAAAAGTAAGTTTGGATTAATTATTACATCAATAAGAGATAACGAAACACGAGTAAGGTTCTTAGGGTATAATGTTGAAATATATAAATTATTTATATTTGTGTTAACAGCAATAATCTCAAGTATTGCTGGCGCTCTTTATTACCCTCAAGCAGGTATAATTAATCCTGCAGAGCTTGCGCCTATTGCATCGATCTATCTCGCTGTATGGGTTGCAATTGGAGGAAGAGGAAAATTGTATGGAGCAATCATTGGTGCCGCTTTTGTTTCATTATTTTCGTCATGGTTTACTGGTGGGCAGGCACCCGATATTCCTTTGGGCATATTTACTATAGAATGGGTGAATTGGTGGACAGTTTTGTTAGGCTTTGGATTTGTAATAATCACAATTTTTAGTGAAAATGGAATAATTGGTTTTTTAAGAAATATATTTGTTAAGGAAAAATGAATACTTTATTGAAAGTTGAAAAAATTTCGGTTTCATTTGATGGCTTTAAAGCTATTAATAGTTTGAGCTACAGTATTGGTAAAAATGAACTCAAAGCGATTATTGGACCTAATGGAGCTGGAAAAACAACTTTTATGGATATAATTACGGGCCAAACTAAACCAGATGAAGGTAATGTATTATTTGGTGAACGAAGCGTATGGCTTGAAAGCGACCAAAAATATCAAGTCGTTTGGGATGAAAATCTTCTAATGAAAAGTGAGTCTCAAATAGCATTACTGGGTATAGGAAGAAAATTTCAACGTCCTACTGTATTTGAGCTAAAAACAGTATTCGAAAATTTATTTATATCCATGAAGAAAAATAGAAATCCTCTCAGTGTTTTATTCCAAAAATTAAATAGAGATGAAAAAAATCTAATAGAAAAAATACTAGGTGAAATTAGTCTTAAAAACGAACAAGATAGAATTGCTGGTGAGTTATCACACGGTCAAAAGCAGTGGTTAGAAATAGGAATGCTATTAACTCAAGAACCAAAGCTATTATTAATTGATGAACCAGCAGCTGGAATGACTTCTAATGAAAGAAGACAGACAGTCGAGATTCTAAAAAAATTATCTGCAGATAAATCAGTTATTGTTGTTGAGCATGATATGGAATTTGTAAAAGATCTTGAATGTGAGGTTACTGTATTGCATGAAGGTTCAATTCTTTCAGAGGGTTCTATAGAACACGTATCATCTAATAATGAAGTAATTGAGGTATATCTGGGAAGATAGTCATGATTGATATAAGTAATTTGAATTTTTACTATGGTTCTTCTCAGATACTATTTGACGTTTCACTCAAAGCGAAAAATAAAGAAATTACTTGTTTAATGGGTTCAAATGGAGTTGGTAAAACATCTTTATTAAAGTTTTTATCAGGAATCTATCCTTCAAAGTCAGGAAATTATCTTTTTGAAGGGGAAAATGTAACTAACTTTAGCTCCCACCAACTTGCTAAGAAAGGAGTAGGGTATGTTCCTCAAGGCCGTTTTATATTTCCATTATTATCCGTAAAAGAGAATTTAGAAACTGGTTTTGCATGTTTAAAACGTGATGAACATTTCATACCTGATGAAATTTTCGATCTTTTTCCAGTATTGAAACAAATGATAAATAGAAGAGGTGGAGATTTATCAGGAGGTCAACAACAGCAATTAGCAATTGCAAGAGCAATGATTTCAAAACCAAAATTACTACTTATGGATGAACCAACCGAAGGGATACAGCCAAACATCATTCAGCAAATTGGAGAAGTCATAAAATATTTAAAAGATGAGCAGGGAATGACCATACTATTAGTTGAGCAATATTTTGATTTTGCATTTGATTTAGCAGATTATATCTATGTCATGAAAAGAGGAAAAATTATTACTGAATCAAAGAAAGAGAGCCTGGATAAATTGTCGTTTAAAAATGAAGTATCAATTTGAATCTCTAGTCAGGCAAAGTAAAAAGGCATTATCTAGAGCACTCTCTTCCAAAGCATTTAATCGTCCACTTTTACCAGCATGACCACCTACCAAATTCATCTTCATTAATATTGGATTATCTGAAGTACTATTTTCTCTTAGTTTTGGAACATATTTTGCTGGTTCGTAATACTGAACTTGAGAGTCATAAAGGCTGGATGTGACTAAGACAGCAGGATAATTTGATGGTTTAATGTTATCGTAGGGCGAATAACTCTTAATATAATTATACTCATCCTCATTCGCTGGATTACCCCATTCTTTATATTCAAAAGTAGTTAGGGGAATCGTTTCATCTGACATCGTAGTCACTACATCCACAAAAGGAACTGCTGATATAATACCTGCATATAATTCTGGCTCCATATTAATGATTGCTCCCATTAAAAGACCGCCAGCACTTCCACCCATTGCATATATATTTTTAGAATTGCCATACCCTTGATTGATTAGTGATTTTGTTGCATCAATAAAATCATGAAATGTATTCTTTTTATTAAAGATTTTACCATCATCGTACCACTGTCGCCCCATCTCAGAGCCACCCCTGATATTGGCGACAGCAAAAATAAATCCTCGATTAAGTAAGGGCAAGATGGATGTCCTAAAAGCCGCATCGATAATAATACCGTATGATCCATAACCATAAATAAGAATAGGAGCTCGAGCTAAGTCAGTTCCTTTTTTATATACCAGTGAGACAGGAACTTTTGTCTCATCGCGGGCAGTAATTTTAAGTCTTTCAACCTCATATAAACTTTCATCATAATTGCATACAGGCTGCTGCCAGACTAATTCACTCTTACCAGACTCAATATCTTCTTTTAATATTGAACTAGGTTTCTTTGGACTTGAATAGCCGTAGTAAAATTGAGTATCAAAGTATTCATTATTGGTTGCTAGATGACACGAAAAGGCAGGATCATTAAATTCAATATACTTTCTATCCAATGTTTCTCTATTAATTTTAACTATCTTGGGGAGTCCGTCTTCGCGTATCTCTAAATAAAGATACTTTGGAAAAGTAACAAAATCTTCTATTAAAATACTATCATCATGTTCAACTACAGTTTCCCAATAATCATATATATTAATTTGGTCGATCGTGAATGTTAAGATTGCGAAGTTTTTTTTATTTTTTGCATTACTGCTGACATAGAAACATTCTGGAGTATCTTCAACCGAATAAAGGTGCTTATCAGACCGTTTGAGTACACAAAATGGTTGACTGTGTTCATCATCTAAATCAAGTAGCCACGTCTCTGAAGACTCAGTTTTGCTGGTATAAATATTCAAATATTTCTTAGTACGTGATTCATAAATATGAAGATGAAATTCCGAGTCATTTTCCTCATAGATAAGAACATCTTCTTTAGTATTAGTTCCAATTTTGTGTTTAAAAACCTTATTTTCTATCAAAGTAACGGGATCTTTTTGAGCATAGTAAAATGATGTATTCTTCTTATCCCAAACAATGCTACCAGAGCTTCTCTCAACTTTACTGTCTATAATTTTGCCAGTCGTTAGATCTTTAACTTTTATGTTGTATTCTCGTCGACCCGATAAATCTACTGCATAAGCAATTAAAAGACTATTTGGCGATGGAGTTATTGACGTAATATTTATATAATCTAAATCCTTAGCCAGTGCATTTACATCAATAACTAACTCTTTAGTCCCTTTACGCTCACGATAGTATGTTTTGTATTGTTGTTCAGAGTTAATTTCAGAGTAATATAGATAATCTCCGTATTTAATTTTCATTGAAACCTCTTTTGGTGGTATGAAACTAACTAATTCATCATAAATTATTTTTCGGCAATCATTATTTTTTCTAAACCAATCTTCTAAGTACTGATTTTCTTCTTCTAAATAAGAAATAATTTCTGGATTTTTACGAGTATCATCTCTGAGCCAATAATAATTATCAACACGCTCATCGCCATGTGCAATATGGATTTTAGGAATTTTTTTTGGCTGAGGAGGTTTCATTATTATATAATATACTGCTGATATTTTTTTCTGCAATCTTATGGTGCCCCTAGCTGGTTACGCTCCAGCGGCTGATCATTACCAATGACCTGCTTTACTATTAAGCGATAGGGGCAAAGTTTCTGTAATTGTATTTTTTAGATTTTTTGATCTTGATAAGTAATACCAGACAAAAAAATAATTTGCCAATCATTCCCTGTTTTGAGCAAAGCATAAAATCCTGTTATAGACTCAATATATTCCTCGCTTTTATTATATCTTCTTGCATTTCTTAGAATTACATGGGCTTGATCCTCAGTCTCTTTGATGACTTCTACTTCAATATCTTTAGTTTTACCCAAATTGGAGGATTTTTTCATTTGTTTCATTGGAGATTCATTAACGGAGATGATGTTACCATTAACGTTCATATATAATGGATAAGCAAAAAAATTCTTTAATGACTCAAAATCATCATTGTTGAAATGTTCT
This sequence comes from uncultured Pelagibacteraceae bacterium, assembly GCA_902580665.1. Lineage (GTDB taxonomy): Bacteria > Pseudomonadota > Alphaproteobacteria > Pelagibacterales > AG-422-B15 > CACNXQ01. The sequence goes on from CACHLP010000011.1 coordinate 17,870, forward strand.
AGATATAGATTGATAAATTCTAATGCCTTCATGTTTATTTTTAAATCATACCCCTCTATTTATGCTATTGTCCACTAATAGCTATTCCTTCACGTCGTGGATCAGATCCACCTTCTAAATTATCTCCAATATAAATGGTATTTAAACCTGAGAAATATTTCTTTATCTTGGTATCATATCCCATAGATGACAAATTCTCACTCAGAATCAAAGCGTTTGTTGATTCTTCAATATCGTATGTTCCCCACCGATTAATCGCGTGGGGTAAAGATACAGATTGTTGTACATTCATATCCCAATCAATAAGAGAAATAAGAGAGTTTGCAACGAACCCAATGATGTAACTGCCTCCTGGAGAACCTGTAATGTATATTGGCTTTCCTTCCTTTAGGACGATTGTTGGTGACATAGAGGATCGTGGACGTTTACCTGGTTCTAACCTATTGGAAATTAATTTCCCATCAATTTCAGCACGAAAAGAAAAATCTGTAAGTTGGTTGTTTAATAAAAAACCACTTTCTGTTAACAATCTTGATCCAAAAGCATTTTCTATTGAAGAAGTCATAGATAATGCATTCCCATATTTATCGTAAATTGATATATGAGTTGTTGATTGCAGCTCAAGTGAATTATCATCTGCATAATTGTATGTAAATTCTTGAGAAGGGTTTCCAGCTTCGATATTTTCTGTCTTTGTTCCTAATTTTATTTTCTTAGATCTTTTTTTTAAATATTCATGATCAAGCAAACCTTTCATGGGAACATTTACAAAATCACTGTCTGCTAAATATCTATCTCGATCAGCAAATGCTAACCGGGTTGCATCACCAATCACCTGCCATGATTTAGGATCATCGTAGCCAAGTGATTTTAAGTTGAATTCCTCAAGAATTTTCAATATTTGTGCTACTGCGACACCCCCTGATGAAGGCGGTCCCATGCCACAAACACTATGTTCTCTATAATTTATACAAACTGGATCGCGTTCTATTACTGTATAATTTTCTAAATCACTATTTTCTAGAAATCCAGGATTTTGAGAATAGTTTTGAACTGTATTTATAATGTCATCAGCAATTTCTCCTTTATAGAAATATTCAATACCATCTGTTGAAATTTTTTTTAGCGTTTCAGCGTAAGCTCTATTAGTTACCAATTGTTTATATTTAAGATTATTTCCATCAGGTAAAAAGTATTTAGATGTATGACTGCTTTTTTTTAATCTATCGGAGTCTCTTTCAATTGATGAAGCCAACTTCTTAGACACGGGAAAACCATTTTCTCCAAGATTTATTGCAGCGATAAATAGACTAGACCACTTAATTTTTCCCCATTTTTCATGTGCTTTGAACATTAATGCAGGTGTGCCCGGTGTTCCTACAGAAAGACCACCAATGACAGCGTCAAAAAATTTTTTAGTCTCTCCATTTTCGTTTTGAAACTGAGTTGCATATGAAGCTCTTGGTGCAGTTTCCCGCCCATCCAATGTGGTAACTTTATTGGTATTATTATCGTACCAAATTAGAAAACTTCCACCACCAAGACCAGAAGATTCTGGCTCTACTAATCCTAAAACTGCTTGTGCGGCTATCATTGCGTCTGCAGCAGTTCCACCTTTCTCAAGAATTTCAGCCCCTGCTGTAGACGCGTAAGAATTTGCGGTTACAATCATCCAGTCTTTCCCTATAACTGGAACTATATCTTTCTTGGCCTGCATTGCAGCATTTATCTGTTCAACTTTAAAATCTTTATAATCAATAACAAAAGTTTCTGGGCTTATTAGATCAGAAAGATCCTTTGCGTAAGAATTTAGGATAAGTAAAAAAGTAAAAACAATAAAAGTAATTAATCTTATCATTATTACTTAATTTTTTACACCGTATCCTTTTGAAATCACAATAGCTACGCCAGCAATACAAGCTACTAAAAAACTAATAAGCGAAACAACACTTATAAATATATTAATGTCTGAAGCACCATAAAATGACCACCGCATCCCATTTATAAGGTATACCACAGGATTAAAGTATGAAACTTTCTGCCAGAATTCAGGTAACATCTCGATAGTATATAAACTACCTCCTAAAAACACTAATGGAGTTATAATTATTAGAGGAACAACCTGCAGTTGCTCAAAGTTATTGCTGAGCAGCCCGATTAAAAAACCAAACAAACTAAATGTAAGACAAGTCAAAATTAGCAGAAAAAGCATCAATAAAGGATATTGAATTTTTAGTTCAACAAAAAAACTAGCAGTAAATAAAATTATTATACCAACAATTAGAGACTTTGTTGCACTGGCTCCAACAAATCCAATAATGATTTCTAAAGATGATACTGGCGCAGCCAATACTTCATAAATAGAACCTGTAAACTTTGGGAAAAATATACCAAATGCTGAGTTTGAAATACTTTGTGTCAAAAGGGTAAGCATAAGTAAGCCAGGTACAATAAATGATCCATAACTAACACCATCAAGCTCTGGAATCATGCCCCCTATCACAGATCCAAATACAATAAAATATAAAGAAGTTGAAATAACAGGAGAGAGTATACTTTGACCTATTGTTCTTCGCATTCTATCCATCTCATGGAAATAAATTGCCCTGATAGCATAAAAATTCATCAATTTTCCCTTACCAATTCAACAAAAATATTTTCTAAAGAGCTTTGTTCAGTTTTTAAGTCTTTCAACTTCAATCCAGTTTCTTTCATATCTTGTAAAAGTGATGTAATTCCTGTTTGTTTACACGATGAGTCATAATTGTAACTGATCGATAATCCATTGTTTAAAACTGTTAGATTGTAAGTTTCTAATTTAGAGGGAAGAGATTGAATAGCCTCATGTAATTCAATAAGAAGCGTTTTCTGACCCATACTCTTTACTAGGTCTGATGTGTTATCAACTACCAGAAGTTCTCCTTTATTAATAACAGCAACCCGGTCAGCGATTGCCTCAGCTTCTTCAATGTAGTGAGTTGTGAGAATAATTGTTACACCACTATTTCTAAGGTCCTTTATTACTTGCCACATTTCTTGTCTTAACTCAACGTCTACGCCAGCGCTCGGTTCATCAAGAAATAATACGGTAGGTTCATGTGAGAGAGCTTTTGCTATTAATACCCTTCTTTTCATGCCACCAGACAATTCATTAATTTTAGAGTTTCTTTTATCCCACAAGCTTAAATCTTTTAAAATTTTTTCAATTAAAGACGGATTAGGAGCCTTTCCATATAAACCACGTGTATAAGAAACATTGTTGAATACATACTCAAATTGTTCTAATGATAATTCTTGTGGAACTAAACCAATTCGTGACCTGGTATATCTATAGTC
>CACHLP010000012.1 GCA_902580665.1 uncultured Pelagibacteraceae bacterium
TCAGAAAAATTAATTGTGGCTTCAAGTGAGGATGAAAAAAAAATAAATGAAATTAATGCCTATGGAAATGTAAAAATATTAAGAGAAGAATTGTCCATTAACGGAAATGAGGCAAAATATCACCCAAATAAGAACAGGCTAGTAGTTTTTGGAGAAGTTGAGGTAATGCAAAATAAAAATATTGTCTTGTGTGACAAAATAGTTGTAGATCTTGAGAATTCATCAAGTATTATGAGCAGTGACAATACATCAAGAGTTAAAGCTTTAATTATAAGTGAAGATGTAAATTAGATGACAGTAAAACCAAAATTAATTTCTACAAATACTGGCCTAGAAGTGAACAACTTAAGGAAATCACTTTCTGGAAAACAGATTGTAAGAGATATGTCAATTAAAGTTGACAAGGGAAAAGTCATTGGCTTACTTGGCCCAAACGGTGCAGGCAAAAGCACAGCTTTGTATTGTATTATGGGCCTCATTGCATGTGATAGTGGAGAAATTAAATTAAACAATAATGATATTACTACTCTTCCCATGTGGAAAAGAGCTCAGGCTGGACTTGGGTATTTACCTCAACAACCAAGTATCTTTAGAGGCTTAAATGTTGAAAATAATATTATGGCTATTCTAGAAACAACTAAATTAAATTTAGATCAAAGAGTGAATAGACTTGAGGAACTATTAGCTGAATTTAACTTAACTCATTTAAGGAGCGCTATGCCTCATCAATTATCAGGTGGTGAAAGACGCAAATGTGAGTGCGCAAGATTACTTAGTACTAACCCGTCTTATGTTTTATTTGATGAACCTTTCTCTGCACTGGATCCTATTTCTATCAACGATATCAAGTCTGAAATCAACAGATTAAAGAAAAAAGGTATATCAATTATTATAACTGATCACCAGGTCAGAGAAGTATTGGATATAAGTGATTATAGTTATCTTCTTTTTAGTGGTGAAATAATTGCGCATGGAACAAGTGATAAAATACTTGGTAATAAAGAAGCAAGAAAATTCTATTTGGGTGATACTTTCAAATTTTGATGGTGGAGCTGACCGGGATCGAACCGGTGACCCTCAACATGCCATGCTGATGCTCTCCCAGCTGAGCTACAGCCCCAATCTTAATCTTGATCTATATTTTCAGTCGCTTGATCACTATCTATCTCTATGTCTACATCACTAGTTATAACTTGATCATCTACTTCTGTCTCTTCAAGACTTATTGTATCATCGTCGTCTATCTCATCATCTAAACTAATGTCAGACACTTCAGCAATTGATTCCGTTGCATTACTTCCAACTAAATTATCATCAGCAACTGTATCAACATCATCAACAAAGACTTGCTTAGCTGTCGTTACTATAGTTTCAATTGAAGGTTCCGTATATTCTGTTCCACAACTAGGACAAGTTGCTGGCTTACGATTGAGGTCATAAAACTTTACACCACAATTGCCACAAATTACTTTTTTTCCAAACTCAGGTTTTGGCATATATTTATCTCTGAATAATTAAATGGTTAAAATTTTGGTAATTTAAAAAATATACAGTAATATAGAGAATATCCTAACTTATTAAATTGACAATATAAAAAGTGCTTAAATTAAAAGGTTCAATTAAGATATCTGGAGATAAATCCATTTCGCATAGAGCACTTATTTTTGCTTCACTTTGCACAGGAAGGGTTAAAATTTCAAATTTACTCGAGTCAGACGATGTGATGCGTACGCTTAAAATTCTTACAAAGCTAGGAATTAAAATTGTGAAAAGAGATAAAAATTGGCTTGTATTTGGAAATGGAACAGGAGGCTATATTCAACCTAATCAGGCTCTTCAATGTGGTAATAGCGGAACTACTTCACGATTACTGATCGGAGCAGTATCATCAAATCCAATAAAATGTACCTTTATTGGAGATGACTCTTTAAGCAAGCGTCCAATGTCAAGATTAACACTATATCTTGAAAAAATGGGTGCTAAAATTGAACTTACAAAAAAAGACTATTTGCCATTACATATCTCTGGTGACATGAATTTAATTCCAATGGAACACATTCTGCAAAAAGCATCAGCACAAGTGAAATCTGCTCTAATATTTTCAGCGCTTAATTTGAGAGGCAAAACAAAAATAATTGAAACGAAAAACACACGTGATCACACAGAAAAACTAATGGAATACCTAAAAATTAAATTTAAGAAAGAGATGATTACCAAAAATTCAACATCAATTGAACTTAGTGGTCCATATGAAATAAAGCCAAGAGATATTAATGTTGCAAGCGATCCATCAAGCGCAGCTTTTTTTATAGTTGGTGCTCTAATTATTCCAAAATCTAATATTACACTAAAAAATATAGCACTCAATAAGACTAGAATTGCTTTTATAGATGTACTTAAAAAAATGGGTGGAAAGATAAAAATAAAAAAAACTAAAACTATATCTGGGGAGGATGTGGGTGAAATTAATGTGACACACAGTTTACTTAATGGAATTAAAATTAACGCATCTTCTTCGCCATATTTAATTGATGAATATCCAATACTATCGGTAGCTGCCTCTCAAGCAAAAGGTATTACAATTATGAGAGGTTTATCAGAACTTAGACATAAAGAAAGTGATCGAATCAAAAGTATTACTAGCAACCTCGCCAAAATAGGGTTTCACGTAATTTCTAAAAAAGACGACATAATAATTAAGAGTACAAAAAAAATTAAGGTAAAAAATAGAGTTAAAATAAAAACATACGGTGACCATAGAATTGCAATGTCTTTTTCGATCCTAAATTTGCTCTACGAAAATAAATTAATTATAGATAACGAGTCTTGCATATCTATAAGTTATCCAGACTTTAGAAAACATCTAGAAATGCTATCAATATTATAAATGAAAAAGATAATTGCTATTGATGGGCCTGCCTCAGTTGGGAAGTCAACGTTAGCAAAAAAATTAGCTAAAAAATATAGTTCACCAATATTATTTAGTGGCAAGCTCTACAGGGCAGTTGCCTTAGAATTAATTAAAAGAAAATCCAATCCTAATAATATTCAAAATATTCTTAAGTGTGTTGATTGCATTGATTTAAACAAGTTAGATTCAAAAGAACTTTACTCAAGCGAAGTAGATAAATTATCATCCAGCATTTCATCAAAAAAGAAACTAAGAAATAAACTAATTACACTCCAAAGGAACTTTCCAAAAGAATATGGAAATAGTAGTAAATTTGCGATCATTGAGGGTAGAGATATTGGAACAGTTATTTTTCCTGATGCAGATTATAAAATTTTTCTTTGGGCTGATGCGAAAATCAGAGCGAAAAGAAGGTATAAACAAATTAAAAAAATTCGCAAAAAAGCTAGCTTTAAAGGAATTTTAAATGAAATTAATGCACGGGATAGAAAGGATTTAACAAGAAAAATAGCTCCCTTGATGCCTGCTACAAATTCAGTGTTGCTAGATACCAGTTATATTGATATAGAACAGGCTTTTAATGCATTAAAAAAGATTATTTTAAAAATTTAAACCATGAATCGAGAGTCAATTAATAACAATCAACTTACAGAGTTTGACTCGATTCTAGCCGACTCAATTAGTAATACAAAATTAAAAGAGGGAACTATCATAAAAGGCACTATTGCTGAAATTGAAGACGAAGCTATTATTGTTGATATTGGTGCAAAAGTTGAGGGTAGAATTTCAAAAAGGGAATTTGCATTTCGAAAAGATCAAAAAGAACTTGAAGTTGGTGATGAGATTGATGTTTATTTAGATAAAATTGAAAATCATAATGGAGAATGCATTCTTTCACGTTCAAAAGCAAAGTCTAAGGAAATTTGGGCAGAAATTGAAAAATCTTTTCAAGCAGGGGAACTAATTGAAGGAGTTATTACAGGGAAAGTCAAGGGAGGCTTATCCTGTGAAATTGGTGTCACAGCATTTTTACCTGGAAGTCAAATTGATACAAGACCTGTTAGAGATGTTAGTCACTTAATTGACGTACCACAGAAATTCAAAATATTAAAAATGGACCTTAAACGAAATAATATTGTTGTAAGTCGCAGAGCTGTTTTGGAAGAAATACACAAAGAAGTAAGGGAAGAGCGGTTCTTGCAGTTAAAACTTGAAGATGTAGTTGAAGGTAAAATAAAAGCTATTACCGATTATGGAGCTTTTGTTGACTTAGGTGGATATGACTCATTGCTCCATAGTAGTGATATAACTTATAAACGTATAGGACACCCTTCAGAGGTTCTAAAGATAGATCAACAAGTCAAAGTTAAGATTATTAAAGTTGACCCTGAAAAAAATCGCGTTTCGGTCGGAATGAAACAGCTTGAAGAAGACCCTTGGCTACAAGTTAAAGAAAAATTCAACGTAGATGATAAAGTTAAAGGGGTCGTTACCAATGTTACTGACTATGGCATTTTCATCGAAATTGAGAACGGAGTTGAAGGATTGTGTCATAAAGATATGTTGACATGGAATCATAAGCAAAACTCTAAGCCAGGCAATCTTTATGCAAGATCTCAAGCTGTTGATTGCCAGATATTAGAAATAGATCATGAAAAAAGAAGACTTAGTCTTGGTATTAAGCAATTATTTCCAAACCCTTGGCATAGATTTAATGAAGCAAATCCTATTGGAAGTGTAATTAATGTAAATATAACAAACATAAAGGATGGCATTATATTCTGTAACCTTGAAGACGATATAGACGGAGCAATCTTCAGTAAAGATCTATCATGGGATGCTGACCCAAAAGAAGAAATTAAAAAATATAAAGTTGGCGACAATATAAGTGCTAAAATTATTGCAAACGAAAATGATAAAGTGTCTCTTTCCGTAAGAGAAATCAACGGGAGTCCATTTGACGAATTAAAGGATAAAAATAAAGGTGATATCGTTACATGTAATGTAGTTGAAACTGGTGATTTCGGTTTAAAGGTACGTATTGGCGAAAAAGGTCCTATATCAATAATTAAAAGAAACGAATTAGCTCTTAGAAAATCTGATGCTAGACCTGAGAGGTGGGCAAAGAACGATAAGCTTGATGCAACAATAACAAACATAGATCAATCAAATTATAAAATCAGCCTATCTGTGCGAATGATGGAAGAAAAAACTGAACGTGAGGCAATGGAAAAATATGGGTCTAAAGATTCTGGTGCATCTTTAGGAGCTATATTAGGCAAGGCCTTGGGACGAGATAAAAAAGAAGAATAAATATTCTTTACACTCAATTATTTACATTAAGTCTCAATGTCATATAATTAGCATATGAGCTTGATAAAATCTAAACTTATACAAAATATTACTGAAGCTAATCCACACTTGTTTATTCGAGATGTAGAAAGGATAGTCAATACAATATTCAATGAAATTACTCAATCTTTAGCCGAAGGAAAACGAGTAGAGTTAAGGGGTTTTGGAGCGTTTTCGGTTCAACACAGAAGAGAAAGAACAGGTAGAAATCCAAGAACTGGAGAAGCAGTTCAAGTTGATGAAAAGTTTATTCCAAGATTTAAGACTGGCAAAGAATTGAGACTTAAATTAAATTCAAAAATTAATGGCTCTATTTCTCAAAAAGAAGAAGATTAAACTATAATTTTATTTTGAATAATAATCCTATTTTTTGTGCTATCGATAAAGGCGATATTGGCGAAGCGGAAGCACTAATAGACCAAATTTCTCCACATATAGGAGGTATTAAATTAGGTTTAGAATTTTTCACATCGTGTGGTCTTATAGGACTAGAAAAATTAAAAAAATTAGAAATTCCAATTTTCATCGATTTAAAATTATACGATATACCTAATACAGTGAAACAAGCGCTTAGAAATATTTTACAATTTGAACCGAAGTATACTACTTTACATCTTTCGGGAGGTTCAGAAATGCTTGTTGAGTGTGTAAACTTAAAAAACGAACTTAATTGTAAAACCAATTTGATTGGCGTAACCATGCTAACCAGCTTTAATGATATTCTCATTTCAGAAATAGGTATTGAAAAATCAATTAATGCTAATGTGAAACAGCTCACTCAACTTGCTATCAATTGTGGTGTGGATGGTATTGTCTGCAGTCCTCTAGAGATATCAGAAGTAAAAAATAATCATGGAGACAAACTAAAAATAATTTCTCCAGGAATTAGAAATAAAGAGAATTCATTAAATGATCAAAAAAGAACGCTTTCAGCAAAGGAAGCAATTGATGCTGGAGCTGATGTTTTAGTTGTGGGCAGACCAATAACAGACGCTAAGGATCCAGCTCAAGCAGCTAAAAATATTCATTCAGAAATAAAGTGAGTGATCTCAAAATTAAAATTTGTGGTGTAAAAGATCTCGACATTGCAAAACAGGCAATTGATGCTGGTGCGAATTTTATAGGATTTATTTTTTATAAAAAATCACGTAGAAATATTACTATAGATAATTGTGAGCACATTTTATCTGAGATTAAAGATTTAACTATACCTGTAGCTGTTACTGTTAATCCTGATGAAAACTTATTAGATGATTTATTGAGAATTGGATTTAAATATATTCAATTGCATGGCCAAGAAACTCCTGAAATAGTTAAAAGTATAAAATTAAAGTATGATTTTAAAATCATTAAGGCCTTTGGAGTTTCCTCCTCTGACGACTTAAATAAACTGGTTAAATATGAATCTTTTGTAGAATATTTCTTGCTTGATTCACCTCCTCAAGCTGATATTCAAGGAGGAACAGGGCATAAATTTGATTGGAAGATAATTGAAAATTCTTCCATTACCAAAAATTTTTTTCTATCAGGAGGACTTAATAAAGACAATATAATCTCAGCAATAAACCTTAAAAAAACTAGTTATTTTGATGTTAGTTCTGGTGTTGAGGATTCAGAGGGTATAAAACATAAACAATTAATTACTGAGTTTATTAATAAAGCGAAAAATATTATATGATTGAATTACAAAAGGGCATTCCACTCATTGATCAGCACGATGAAAATGGTTACTGGGGGGGGGGAAGTTTGGTGGAAATCAGATTGCAGAAAGTTTAAATTATCCAATCGAAGAGTTAACTAGAGAGTTTGAGAAACTAAGAAATGACGAAACCTTTATTGCGGAAAGAAATTTTTACTTTAAAAACTTTATTGGAGCTCCTACTCCTTTTATAAAGCTAGAAAACCTAAGTAACCACCTTGGTGGTGCACAAATTTATTGTAAGCTTGTTTCAAAAGCTACAGGGGGTGCACATAAAGCATATAACGCAGTAGTTCATAGCCTTATTTGTAAGAGATTAGGTAAAACTTATATCGGTGGGGATACAGGCGCCGGCTATGCAGGAAAAATGCTCAGTATGGCGGCTGCTAAATTTAATTTGAAGTGTAAAATATTTATGGGTTCAAAAGATATCGATCGACAGTCTATTAATGTTTTTTCAATGAAAAGTTATGGTGCAGAAGTTGTTCCTGTTGACTCAGGTTCTCAAACACTTGTTGATGCTGTTTCTGAATGCATGAGATGGTGGACTAGTGAAAACGAGCAGGCACATATGTGCGTAGGTAGTACGGTCGGACCAAATATATTTGTAAAAATCTGCGCATGGTCTACTGCTCAAATTTCACGTGAAATGAAAAAACAAGTGATAGATGAATTTGGAAAAATCCCTAAAGACATGAAGCTGATTAATTGTGTTGGTGGTGGGTCCTCAGCTGCGGGCTTTTGGAATGAATGGATAGACTATGAGAATGTTGAATTAATTGGAGTGGAAGCCGGAGGGCCTGAAGGATCCTCATTGCATGCTGCTCCTCTTACCAATAATTCTCCTTTGGGTGTGCTTCACGGAGCAACACAATATGTTATACAAGATGATCAAGGAGAGATTGAAGAAACAGCATCTGTTAGTGCGGGTTTAGACTATCCAGGGGTTTCACCGCTGCACTGTTTTCTTAAAGAGTCTGGTAGAGCGAGATATACCTCTGCAACTGATGAGGAAGCGATTAATGCTTTTCAATTAGTAAGTAGAATGGAAGGTTTTGTTAGTCCTTCGCTAGAACCTTCTCACGCTTTTGCTGAAGCAATAAAAATTGCCCCATCTTTAAGTAAGGACACTATTATTGTAGTTGACTCTTGTGGGGACTCCGCAAAGGACTCTAGAATAATAGCTGAACGTTTAGGATACAAGATATGACTAACTCACCATTATTAAATGCGTTTAATAAAAATAAAGCAGCTTTCTTAACTTACACAGTTGGCGGAGACCCAAACAAAGAAACTTCTCTTGAAATCTATAAGGAAATAGCTCGCTCAGGAGCAGATATTATTGAATGTGGCTTGGGCCATGGCGCGAATATTGGTGATGGAGGTGCAATTCAAGACAGTACATACAGAGCTCTTTCTAATGGTATAAAAACAGATGATGTATTTGATATAATTAAGACATTAAGAGATGAGTTTGATACGAATGTAATCATAATGACTTATCAAAATAAAATAATGTCCTACGGTGAAGAAAGTTTTTTAAATAAGTGTGTGGAAAGTAAGGTGGCGGGAATAATTTGTGTGGATTGGCTATGGCCTTTTAATCTTAATTTTGCTGCTAAATGTAAAAAGAATAATATAGATTTCATCCAGCTGCTTTGCCCAACAACAAATGAGAAAAGGCTAAAATTGATTTTGAACGATGCTCATGATGTTGTTTATTATATTTCTATGTTATCAACTACTGGGCAAAAATTAAAAGTGAGTCCAACTGAAATCAAGGAAAGATTCAATTTAATTAAGACAATAGCACCTAAAAAAAAATGTATTATTGGATTTGGTATTACTGAAGAAACAATTGCAGACTTTAAAGACACTGACGCTTGTGTTGTAGGATCTGCTTTATGTAGAGAGATATCTAAATCAGTGAATGAGGGACAGAATCCAGCTTCCAATATTGGTACAATGGTTAAACAACTTACAAATAAATTAAAATCATGAATTGGCTCACCAGAACAATTTCAAAAGTTTTTCCACGTAAGAAAAAAAGTTTAGATATAGCTGAGAATTCCTGGATTAAATGTCCTCAGTGCCAAACTATGCTCTATTCAAGTGATCTGGAGTCAACATTATTTGTATGTCCCAATTGTGACGAGCATTTGCAAATCCATCCCCGTAATCGGTTTAAAGGTCTCTTTGATAGTGGAGTTTTTGAGGAAATAAAATATCCCTCAGGTTTTAGTGATCCATTAAATTTCAAAGCCTTAAAAACTTACAAAGAAAGGTTCAATGAGGCTCGCTCTAAAACTGATATGGACGATTGTTTTTTAATCGGTTTTGGCAAAATAAATAATATGTACGTAACAATTGCCGCTCAAAATTTCCATTTCATGGGAGGTTCCGTTGGGGCTTCGGCAGCAGAGGCTATGATAAAAGCTGCAGAGCATTCAGTAACAAATCATACACCATTAGTTGTTTTTACCTGTTCAGGTGGAGCAAGAATGGATGAAAATCAACACTCACTTCAGTCACTTCCAAAGACAACCATTGCATGTCAAATGGTAAAGGATGCTAAACTACCTTACATCGTAGTCAATACTAATCCAACAAGTGGCGGAGTAACTGCTTCATTTGGATCTCTTGGATCTATAACATTAGCTGAACCGAATGCACTGATTTGTTTTGCTGGACCAAGAGTTATTTCTAATACTGTAGGTGAAACTCTTCCTGATGGTTTCCAACGATCTGAATATTTGCTTGATCATGGATTTATAGATCAAGTAGTACATCGAAAAGATTTAAAAGATAAATTATCTCAAATTATTTCACTGTTATTAAAAAAAGTTGCTTAATTGAGTATCTCTAATGTTCAAATCGATAATCTTTTAAAAGAATTATTAAAACTACATCCTAAGAAAATTGATCTTTCATTAGATCGAATTAATATACTTTTAAAAAGGTTAGGAAATCCACAAAATAAAATTAAAAATATATTGCACATAGCAGGTACTAATGGGAAATATTCCACACTAAGATTCATTCAAGAAATACTCAGATACAATAATAAGTCTACCAATGCCTATATATCTCCCCATCTGGTCAGATTTAATGAACGTTTTGAATTAAATGATAAACAAATAACAAATGAAGACCTATTTAGTCTTTTAAACAAAATAAAAAACATAAATGATGGTTCAGAAATAACATTTTTTGAAAGTACTTCTGGAGCATTTTTTGAGGCAGCATCAAAATCACATACTGACTATACTCTGCTTGAGGTAGGGCTTGGTGGAAGACTTGATAGCAGTAATGTAATAGACCCATTAATCACAATAATTTCATCAATATCTTACGATCACCAGGATTTCCTGGGAAGTAGTATTGAGAAAATTGCGTTTGAAAAATCTGGTATTATTAAACCTAAAATTCCAGCAATTATTGGCTATCAACCCTATCCAGAAGCAAAAGAGATGCTGCTAAATCAAGCAGAGCATAATGAAGCCCCTGTTTTTGCTCATGGAATACACTGGAACATAACGGAACAAAATGGCTCCCTTATTTATGAAGACGGTACAAATACAATAGAATTTTCTAATTTCGATGATAAAAATGAATCTCAAAAGAAAAATATTGGACTTGCAATTGCTGCAACGTCTCAGTTGCCAAATATAGTAGTAAAAGAATTCTTGAAAGATCAAAAACATAAATCTATTTATTTCCCTGGCCGAATGCAAAAAATAAAAAATGGTAAGTTATGTTCAAAAATGAAACCGTCAAATGAACTTTACTTAGATGGATCACATAATGTTGATGCTGCTTTTAATTTGAATAAGACACTCGAGAATTTGCCAGAAAAAAAGTTATGCATCATTATTGGAATGATTAATACAAAAGATCCTGCAGCCTATATCAGACAATTTAGCAATTGCTTCTCAATTACTACAATAACGATTCCGAGTGAAGAAAATGCAATCCCAGCAGATGAACTTAAAAATAAACTTAAAGATCAATGTGCCAGAGTTGCAATTTCAAGTTCAATTTCTGAAGCAGTAAAAAGTATTAATGAAGCAAATGAGAATACGCGCATATTAATTTGCGGTTCTCTTTATCTTGCTGGAAAAGTTTTGGAAGTTAATTAAGCGATTGAATCTTCAATCCACTCAACAATAGCTGTCTTTGATACAGCTCCAACTTTAGTTGCTGCAGCTGCACCGTTTTTAAATACAAGCATTGTTGGAATCCCTCTTACACCATATTTAGTTGGCGTTTCTGGATTCTCATCAATGTTAACTTTAGCAACAGTAATCTTATCAGCCATTTCATCTGAGATTTCTTCTAAAGATGGACCAATCATTTTACAAGGACCACACCAAGGCGCCCAAAAATCGAGTACAACAGGTTTATCAGATTTTAAAACTTCTTCCTCAAAAGTTGCGTCTGTAATATTTTTCGTAGCCATAGTGATTCCTTTCTTAAGTTGAATGTAATGTAAGTACGGAGAGGCCTAAAGTCAAGGTTAAAGGCCGCTAAAAATGTTATTAAACTATTGAATTTACTTAATTTTTTTTATTTTTGTAACTTCATTTTCTTCAAAGTCAGGAATTTCCTTATCTGGTTTCAAGCCGCCTAATTTGAGCATTTTCTTAACTCTGGATACCAAGCTTCCCTTTCCATCCCTCAATCTTGATTTAGCTGTCTCAATTGAACCCATGGATTTATTAAGTTCATGTCCAGCATTTTCGAAGGCAGAATAAACTTTTTCAACTTGCGCATAAATTTCTAATGCAGTGCTTGCAATAGAATCAGCATTCCTATTTCTCTCATTAATAGACCACATGTTATCAATTATTTTCAGTACTGAGATCAATGTTGAAGGGCTAGCTAAAATAATTTTAAATTTATTAGCTTCAAGAATTACCTCTTCAACTTTATCCAACATTGACTCAAAAGCACTTTCGTAAGGCATGAACATCACCACGGCATCAAGTGTTTTGATCTCATAAATTTTTTGATAATTTGCTTCACTTAATTTTTTAATATGAGTTCGTATTGATTGGATATGTCTTTTGTGTGCATCAATCTTAATAATTTCATCATCCGCATTACAATAATCTTGCCATGCACTCAGTGATATTTTTGAATCAATAACTAAATTTCTATCATCAGGTAAGTGTAAAATAATGTCTGGATATTTTTTTTTGAATTCACCATCAATCTCATCATCATATTTCTTCTGTACTTCAAAATCTTTACCTTCTCTAAAACCTGACTGCTGTAAAATATTTAATAACAAAATCTCACCCATAATTCCTTGTTTCTTTGAACCTCCCGTAAAGGCTGCTGTGAGCTTATTAATCAAATCATAACGTTCTTCATCTTTTTCTTCTTTAAGAGAAATTTGATAAATGAGATTATTAACCATTTCTTTGACATCAGATAAACTTTTATCATTGTCATTTTCTGATTTTTTCCTTTTCAATAAAAAATAAGCAATTATTGCTCCAATGATGAGACCACTTATAAATAAAACTAGACCTGTATAATTATCCATCTAACTTTTCCCTATGATAAGTATCCAGTTCTTGAATATACTTATCAATTTCTTCCAAACGATCCATATCAATTTCATCTTCACTTTCTCTTAAATCATCAATTTCACTCATCACCCCTGGAATTGTATTCCATGAACATTTGTCCATTGAGAGTACTTTCTCAGCTATTATTTTATCACGTTTCTTAACCTCTTGTTCCGGTAAAAACTCAGGTTTTTCATTATAAATTACTCTTTTTGCAAATTCTTTTGAGCGATTGTCAGTTATTTTTTGGGCAATTTCATACTTCTTGCCCCACTCAGCGGCATGAAAATCGGACATCAAATAATTATCTTTTGGACTTGGAAAACCATTATAAATTTGCTCTTCAACAGGTTTTTCAGTTTGATCCTGGGTAAGTTCTCTATCTTCACTTTTGTCTAAAAGAAGGTTAGTAAATTTTTCTATGAAATTTTTGTTACCTCTTATTTTTTTCATACGTTCATTTATGATTTTGGGAGAAAGATCCTTATAATCTTCTGACCTAAAGAGGTAATCTTCGTCTAATAATATGGGTTGTTCGTTTGCTTTAATCATATGGAAACACTTATTTTTACCCTTAAACATTTTCTTAAGCTCTGCCCGGTCTAAATCAAAAACATAATCTGGATCGATTGACAAATCAAAACAATAAACATGATTTTCATATGAAGGATCTTTAGCAATATAGGCAAGGCCATGAGTATATTCTTTTCCCCTAAAAAATCTACTCGCACAAAATACTTTGTCTTGATCAACAAATTTATAGAGGTCTTGTTTTGAAGCAGTTTTTAATGAACTTTCCCATACATCATTACACCGGTCTTTTATAAGTTTACAAACACCCAATGTCGCTTCAACATCTGATAAAGCGTCATGGGCCTTAGAGTGTTCTATACCATTAGCTGCAGCAAACTTTTCTAACCTGAAAGTAATTTTACCAGTATTATCGTCAAGCGGTCTCACAAAAGCGTTTGGATAAACTGCTGCTGCAGAATGAAGAAGTTTCATTGCATCTCCTCTCTTGTTACCATTCGTATTTGTGATATATGGCGGCAAAGCTGATTGATAAAGAGATTGCCTTAAGTGCATGTCGTCAAATGAAATTGAATTATATCCTATAAAAAGACACTCACCCCAAGATAATAACTTGCTTTGTATTTGCGCAATTAAACTAAAGTTTGAATTTTCATGATACTTAAGTTGATCAATGGAAACACCATTAACTAATAAAGCCTTTGCTGAAGGAACAGGATATTCCCTCTTCATTCGACCCCTTAAATCAAATTGGTCAATAATATTAAAGTCTTCATCCGTGCATATAGCGGCTGCTTGAACAATGGATCCATAGGCAGCGTTCAATGTTGATGTCTCTAAATCCCAAAAAATATATTTCATTTATTTATTCTTTTTTTCTAAGCACCTAAAATCTGCATCAGGCACTTTTCCCTCAAAATTGATGTGACAAATATTTATCTGATGCCTTTGACACCAAATTTGAAGACCTCTACTAGTAAAACCTACATCGATTCTTAAATAATCTTGAATAGATTTTGCATCTGTTTGACCTTGAGTAAATTCATCAGAACATTTAACACAAACTATTGGTTCTTTAATTTGATTGAATAAATAATCAAGTTTCGAGATATCATGTTCAAGTTTACTAGACATAATTAATCTTTCTTTGATTCACTCAATTTATTATTTCGTTTGGGTAGATGCCAAAGACCTTATTTTTTGCAATATAAAATTTACTTTTTCTACCCTCTTCTTCTAAATATACCTCAAACAAAATAAAGGCTGTATCAGCTTTGAGAATCATTCCATGCACATTTTTCTCAACTCTCGCTACAACCTTTTTTTCTATTGGGTTATTATAACCCAATACAAATTCTTTTGTAATTGCTGCCCTTTTGGGTGAAAGAATAGGTCTAAAAAGAAAACATAAGTCATTAGTTAAAGGATCTCTAGCCTGAACCCAAAGATCATTAATATTCCTTACAACTTCCCATGGAAAATATTTTTTTACATATTGATATTTTATTGAACCCATAGCTTTACCTTCTGCATCTGTAATATATGACGCCCGACAATTAATTGTATTTTTCGAAGTCACCCATCGGGGTGTTGGTAAATCATCTGCTGAAATACTAGGTAACCATAAAATAGAAAGAGAAAATATTAAAAATATTCTTATCATCTCAAAAAAGAATCTAGGGATAGAGTCTGGTCTTTATCCATACATCATTTGATTTTGTAAAAACAATTCTATCGTGTAGTCGAGTTTTATAATCATCTCTGCTTTTCCATACTTCTACTCTTGAAGGCATAATGATTATTCCCCCCCCAGTGATCGGGTCTTTTTATTTTTTTTCCTTCATGTGCTTCTGCGAACTCTTGAAATTCTTTATCCAGTACTTCACGACTATCAACATCATAAGATTGTTTTGAAATACTTGCTGATATTTGAGCATTACGATCACGTGAAGAAAAATACTCATCAGACAAGTTTGTATTTATTTTTTTTACTTTTCCCTGAACTCTAATTGAAGCTCCTTGTGCACGGCTGTACCATGTTATATGTCCCTCTAAATTATGAAAAAGTTCTTTCCCTTTTCGTGATTCATAATTTGTATAAAAAGTGAAACCTTCTTGGCTGACATCTTTAATGAGTATAACTCTAGCATTGGGCTTGCCATCACTACTCACAGATGACACCAGTGCGGCATTAGGGTCTAAGTCAACCAGCTCTTTCTCTTTCTCATAAAAATGATCCCAAGCCTCTATCCACTGATTAAAAGATGATATGTCGGTATTCATAAGGATTATTTATAATGAATTTGCAAAAATATTGAATTAAAATAATTAATTAAAAAAAGAATCCTAAGAATGTTTCAAGTTTTAAAAAAAATATGGTTCTTGCAGTGGAGATTCATCAAGATCTTCCTTTCAACTGGTACTTATCCACCATTAATTAGGAATAGAAAAAGAAATAGTTGGGGTAAGAAAAAATAAATATTATTCATCTTTGTCTTGGCTTTTGATAACAACTTCAGTAACTCTTTGCATCTGACTTTCAATACGCACTGAATGGTCTTTGAAATCCTGACGGATTAAATATACAAGATAGATTAAGATACAAACTGCTATAAATGTCAAAAATTCCATAATTAAGTATATCTCGTGATCATTTAATTTAAACTGATAAAAAAAGTTAAATTATGCCTATTTTTCACCTCTTATTTTTAGAATTTGTTCGTAAGCATCATTAATGCGTTGAAAATTTTCTTTAGCTTTAGTGATTAAACTCTTATCCGTAATACCCTTAGCCCTAACAATATCAGGATGATTTTTTCTAGCTAAGTTTCGATAGATCTTTTTAATCTCTGATGTTGGTTGTGATTTATTAACGCCCAATACTTTGTATGGGTCTTCCTTTACAAACTCAGGTCTTGAATTTCTCAGTCTGTTAAACGTTGCCTGATCAATTCCAAATATTTGACTCACTTTTTTTATATATTTTTGTTCGGGATTAGATAAATCATGATCGGCATAGCCAATTTCAAAGAGTCCTATGATTACTTGCTCTAACATTTGAGGTGATCGGCTAAAAGTATCCCTTAATTGCTGTGCATATGGTTCAAATCCAGCACTTGTTTGTGAAGCTTCCTTCCAGATGGCACTAACTTGTTTCATATTTTCTTGAGGAATTTTAAAAATCTTTTTAAATTTTCTTATTTCATCATCTGTGACTCTCCCATCCGCTTTAGCTAACTTTGCACACAGTACAACTAAACCGAGAGCGTAAATACCTTGCTGTGTATTAAAATTTGCACCAGGATTTCTAAAATTATTTTTCTTCCCAAGAAAAAAAGCGCCAGCCGTAAAAGCTAATGCACCTAAAGGACCTGCAATCATATTGCCAAGAGAAGCTGCTAGTAAATATTTCCAAACGTTCATACTATTTATGCTAGTCTAATTCTTAATATTTGTAATCGCAATCTTAGATCGTTTTATATATGGAAAATAACATAAAAGTTGGTGCTTTTTTTATGTTTATCAGTGTGACTGGATTTGCATTAATGGATTTAGCGGTAAAGTGGACTACTCAGGATTACAGTATTGGCTATGTTGTATTCTGGCGAATGATAGGAGGCCTAATACCAATTGTGTTTACAATACCTCGTGATCGGTGGTCCCACCTTTTAACAACATCAATGCCTGTACTCCACTTTATTAGAAGTTTAGCTGGCACAATTGCCTTATTTTGTGTTTACGCAAGCTTACATTTCTTACCTCTAGCAACAACAGTATCACTTACGTTCGCGTCTCCTATTTTTAGTACATTATTATCAATTTTTATTCTTGGAGAAATAGTTGGTAGAAGAAGATGGACTGCAATTGCAATTGGGTTCATTGGAGTTTTAGTAATAGTTGATCCAACTTCGTCTGGGTTTAACATTTATATGATCTTACCAATTTTATTTTGTATATTTTTTTCTATAGTTGCAATTTCGATACGCAAGTTAAGTGAAACAGAGCCTACATACTTAATAGCCTTATACTTTACAATTTTCGGAATAATTGCTTCTCTGTTTACAATCCCTTTTGGTGGCTGGTATTGGTGGCCAGTATCATTTTTTGATTTTGGCATGCTGGCATTAGTTGGTGTAAGTGGTGGTATTGGGAACCTCGCTTTAACTCAAGCATACAAGAATGCTGAAGTATCAATTGTTACACCTTTAAAGTATTTGAGTTTGATTTATGGAATAATCTTTGGCTATTTCATTTGGAATGAAATTCCTGCCTGGAATACATACATTGGTGCATTTTTCATTATTGTTTCCTCATTGACAATTCTGAGAAGAGAAAAAATTCTTAAAAAAGAAATTGTACCTGATAAATATGTAATTAGACGTTAGTCGTTAGACCAGTTTGGATCTCTTTTTTCAAGAAAAGAAGATATTCCCTCGTTACCATCATTGAGTGTTAAATTCCTTACCATCTCTGCACTCGTAAAGTCATAAGCGGCAGTTAATGGCATTTCACTTTGACGGTAGAAACTTTTCTTTCCCATGGCAATAACGGCAGCTGATTTATTACAAATATCATTGCATGACTTTTCAACTATTTTTACTAAATCTGCACTGCCAACCGCAGCATTGATCAATCCGATTTGTACAGCCCTTTCAGACGAGATCGGTTCTCCACTTAACAACATTTCCATCATTGGTTTTCTGCCAATTGTCCTTGAGACAGCAACTTGAGGTGTATGACAAAATAATCCAATATTTACTCCTGGAGTTGCGTATTTTGAGTCTAATGATCCATAAGCTAAATCACATGAGGCAACCAATTGGGCACCAGCTGCAGTTGCTATGCCTCTGACCTGCGCAATGACTGGCTTACTTAAAGCCTGAATTTGTTTCATCATTGAGGAACACGTTGAAAATAATTCAACTTGAGATTTGGTATCATTATTATCAAGAAAGCCTTTTACCTCTTTTAAATTATGTCCTGAGGAAAATATTTTATCACTTTCAGATTTTATAATTATAACTCGAATAGAGTCATCAAGATCAAGAGTTGTTAGTTGATTTTGAATTTCATCCATCATAGGCATACTAAGACTATTTGCCGGAAGGTCATTCAAACTTAGTGTAGCAACCGAATTTTTATCGCTTCTGATGAGAATATTCGTCATTATTTAAACCTTATATTTACTCTTCGGTTTCTTTTACCTTTATTTTCAATTTTTCCAATCTCTAATCCTTCAATCTCACCCGTTGATTTCACATGAGTGCCTCCACACGCCTGTATATCTACAATTTTATCTTCCCCAATTTGAATAATCTGAACTTTGTTATCAATTATGGGAGGGCTAACAGCAGCACCTTTTGCTAAATGAGGATTGTCTCTAAATTCATCTCCAGAAATTTGTTTTGTGAATACAGGAAAATTATTTTTAATAATTTCTTCAATCTGTTGGTTCATTACCTCTTTGTCAAGTAAACTCGGATCAACATCAAAATCAACTCTACTTTTTTGTGCACCAACTGAAGCACCTGTAATTAAAGCATCAATCAAACTACACAGAATATGACATGATGTATGCATTCTCATATGACTCTGTCTCAATTCCCAATCAATTTTGATCTCACATTCTTTACCAACAATGCTCTGATCAATATCACCATCGACTAAATGAATAATTTCATTTGGAGAATTACCTTTCTGAGTGTCAGTAACTTTATAAATTTGATCACCTAAGATGATCTCTCCTTTATCGCCTGGCTGACCGCCTGACTCAGCGTAGAAAATAGTTCGATTTAATTGAATAGAGTTTTGATCAACATTTGTAACAACTGCTTCTGACTGAGTGAGGTAAGCGTCATTGTTAAAAAGTAATTCAGTCATGATTATAAATAAAGATCATATTCCTCTCGAGGAACAAAACTTGACTCGACATGATCAATTTCTCCTTGTTTTGCAGCAGTGTAGAGATCAAGATATTCTTTTCCAAGATATTTTTTTAACAGTTTAGAAGATTGAAACCGACTCAACGCTTGATCCATATTTTTTGGCATATCAATATCAGCTTCTTTATCCGCTCCTTCATTATTATCAAAGTCAACTTGATTTGTTGGAGTTAATTCATTAGTTAGACCGTTATGCAGCCCTGCTAACAAGCATGCTAGGACAAGATATGGGTTAGCATCTGATGAAGCTACACGATGTTCAATTCTTTTTGCGTCATCTGATCCAGCTGGTATTCTTAATGAAACATCTCTTCGATTCCATGACCAGCTTGTATTAACAGGAACAAAATTTCTTGTTTCCATTCTTCTGTAACCATTGCGATTTGGAATAAAGATTGGAAAACTATCATAAAACATTGATTGAAAACCAGCTATGGCATTCTTTAGTTTTTTGTTTCCATAACGATTTGAGGTTGCAAATATATTTTTTTCATTCTCGTCATAAACAGAAAGATGAAGATGCATTCCATTACCCGTTTGATCTAAAAAGGGTTTTGCCATAAACGTTGCTTCATAGCCATGCCGTTCACTAGTCTCTTTAATAATTCGTCTTAATAAAGCTGCATCATCAGCGGCCTTTAGAAGATCCCCTGTGTGCTTAAGGTTAATTTCATACTGTCCAGCAGCAAATTCACTTGAAGCTGTAGTCGCTGGTATGTTTTGCATTTCGCAATTCTTATTAATATCATCAAATAACTTGCCGAAGAGATCAAGGTCTGGAATACCGTATACATGCGTTTTATTAGCGCCTTCAGCAGGCATTGGTTTTCCAAATTCATCTCTATTTTTATCTAAGAGATAAAATTCTAATTCAAAAGCAACAACTGGCTTCAATCCAATGCTCTTAAAATTCTTCATAACTTTTTTTAGAATGTTTCTAGGGTCAACCTCTGATGGGTCCTTTATTACTCCCCAGTTTTCCTGTTCTTTTCTCATTGTGATAAGAACTTGCAGGAAACGTTCATCCCACGGAACTGGTTTTATACTCCCTTTAACAGGAACTAGAACACCATCAGGATCACCATCCGTCCAACCTAAATTTAAAGTATTTGTAACTCCCCCAAGTACATCTAAATAGAAAGCGCTAAAAGGGAGTAAGACTCCATCTGAAAATATTTTATTTGCTTCAAGGAGCGGGAAACGTTTTCCTCTTACATAACCACATAAATCTGTAAAGATTGCATCAACATATTGAATATTATTGTACTGACTTAATATTTTATCAAATTCTGCTTGTGTAGCAACTTCCATTTTATATCCCTGACTTAAGTCAGTCCGTTAACATGATTTTGTAAATGACTTAGATAGAACTTTTGATATTGAATCAAGCTAGTCTCAAGTTCTCCGTACTTTCCAGGTTGATAAGCTCGACTTTCAATACCCTTTTGATTCATTTCACACAGTTGAGAGTCTTCTGTTGATGTTTGGTCCCAAAGAAAAATCATCTTATCAATGTCAACTTCGGCATCTTTATGAGTAACCCAATATTGAGTAACAATTGTTTTATTTTGACTGACAGGAGTAAATAAAAAAAGAATTACAAATTCGTTATTGGCAACAAAACTATTAAAAGGGCTAAAACCGATTGCAGTATAACCATGATCTGGTCCTATAGTTTTAAAGTCACCCATTAATGATGAGCATGAATAGCTTCCATCCATTGTCTCAGACATAATGCCTTCAGGTAAAGGAGTGCGCTCTGCAATTCTAAAATATTTATTGGTGTCTTCACTGTACTCGCCAACAAACAAACCTTTATTTTGACTTTCAAATGTCCAATCTTTTATACGTTGATTGAATTCAGGAGATTCAATTCCTGAGCCAACCCCAGCTCCATAAGAGTTACAATACGCCTCTCCATGAACACTTAAATAATCTTTGTGAGTAAACTCACCTCCCCAACAATGTGCACATTCTTTGAAGTTGTGAATGGTTGCAAGATGAGAAGCATTAAATATAAAGTCTTTTTGAAATGCGATCTTGCCGTCATTAAGGCCATGAATTTTAATATATGGTTCTAGTGGTTTTATGAATTC
>CACHLP010000013.1 GCA_902580665.1 uncultured Pelagibacteraceae bacterium
AGATATCAATTGGTCTGAGTCAGGTATCAATGGTGCATGGAAAATTTGTCAAAAAATATGGGCTATTATTGATCTCAACAAAAACTATTTAAAATTAAATACACATAATAACCATATTGAATATGAAGGCGGCGCTCTTGAATTAATGAGACTAGTTCACAAAAACCTCAATGCAATAACTCAGAGTATAGAGAAATTTCAAATGAATGTATCTATAGCTAAGGTGTTTGAAATTGTTAATGCAATTTCAAAGTTCAAGGTCAATGGTAAAAAGGACGAAAACGCAATCTCGGAATGTCTTCTTATTCTAATTCGCATCATTGAGCCGATGGTTCCTCACCTTGCCGAGGAGTGTTGGTCTTTGGTGGGTGGTCAAAGTTCACTAACAAATGAGCCTTGGCCCAAAATTAATAATAAATATTTAGAGGATAGTGAGGCCATAGTAGTAATTCAGATAAATGGCAAACGCAGGGGAGAAGTGATTATTTCGAAAGAAGCATCCGAAGAAGATATATACGATGAAATACAAAACATTAAAAATATAAAAGGTGCCTTATCTGGAAAAAATATATTAAAATCGATTTATGTTCCAAATAAAATTTTAAATATTGTCATTGAAACATGAATAGACAAGAACGAAGGCGGCTGAAAAAAAATAATAAAATAAACCAGGCAGTAAATCGTGATCTTCTTGAGGGCATAAAATTTCATACCAACAAAGATTATAAAAAAGCAGAAATTTTATATAAGAAAGCACTAGCTTCAGAACCTTCAAATTATGATGTGATCAGGCACTTAGGAATTCTTAATCAAGATCTAGAGAAATATGAGGAAGCATATAACTTATTTATTCAAGCAATTAAAATTAACCCACAAGGCTTTGAAGCTATAAATAACTTGGCAACAATTCATATCAACAACAAAAATTACGACCTAGCGCTAAAATGTTTGAATAGATCTTTAGAAATAAACGAAAACTATGTACCGACAATTAATAACCTTGCAGGCTATTATCATAAAGTTCATGAGCCTAAGAAGGCATTGGAATTTTCATATAAATCGCTTGACCTTCAGCCGAATAATCCTCTTGCCAGGAATCAGCACGGCAAGGCTCTAATAGACAATAATCGACTTGAGGAAGCAATTGAAATACTCGAGGAACTGTGCTTGGAGTATCCTGATAATGACAATTTTAAATTTAATTTGTCGTCAGCCTATCGAGAAATAGGAGAAATAGAGAAATCAAATAAGTTAGCTTCAGAAAATTTCGAAAGGAATTTTAAAAAAATATCATTTTTATTAGGTTATACAAAAAATAAGAAAAACAAACTAAGTGAAGAACAAATAACTTATTACGAGACTCTTCTAAAAAAAGATGATCTTCATCATGACGATAGAGCTTCAATTAGCCATTCTTTTTTTGAATATTATAAAAATCAAAAAGATTATCAAAAAGCTGGGGGCTATCTTGTAAGTGGAAATAATGTTCACTATTCGACTAGAGAATTCAACTTAGGACGGGAAGAACAATATTTTGAGAAATTAAAAAGTTTATTTTCAAAAAAAATTGACTTTATTTGTAAAGATAGAGCTACCAATCGTATACCTATCTTTATTTGCGGCATGCCACGTTCAGGGACAACGTTATGTGAGCAAATTCTCTCTTCACATTCAAAAATAACCGGGGCTGGTGAACTTAATTATCTTGCAGATATATCTGGTCTTAGCAGCGCAATATCACCAAATGATCAACAGATGAATGATTTCGAAAATACTTTGAATGATAAAAAGAGTTTAATGAATGTTAGAAAACTTTACCTAGAGAAATTGGCACTACATGATAAAAAAAACTCGAACTATGTTTGTGATAAGATGCCTCACAATTTTTTATTTATTGGTTTAATAAGGATTATTTTACCTGAAGCTAAAATTATATACTGCAAGAGAGACCCTATTGATAATTGTTTTTCACTCTATTGTCATAAGTTCGTCGAAACCTCTCATCAATACTCTTATAGTCAAAAAGTGTTAGCGCATTACTATAAAATGCATACAAATCTAATGGATTTTTGGCTAGAAAAAACCAAAAATGATATTTTCATTTTAGATAATGAAGAATTAGTAAATAATCAAGAAAAGGTTTCAAAACAACTAATAGAATTTTGTAATTTAGACTGGGAAAAAGAGTGCCTTGAATTTTATAAAACAAAAAGGCAGGTAAGAACAGCAAGTATTGAACAAGTTAGAACACCAATTAATAATAAATCTATTGGTGCATGGAAAAAATATGAAACATATCTGCAAGAACTAGTATCATATTTTAAATGAAAAATAGAATTATAAAAATTAGCTCACTTCTTTTTTTGCTTTTCTATTTGAGTAGTTGTGGTTTTAAACCTATTTATAAAATCTCCGAAAGTAATATTGACTTTAGAGGTTATTCAATAATAATTACTAACGAGAGTAGTGTCTCAAGAGAAATAAAAGAGGAGATTAGAAAATCTTTTCCTTCGAGTTTGAAAGATAATGAAAATTACGTCATTGAAATTAATGCAAGTGAGAATTTAGACCCACTTATCACCAATACCGATGGTACTATTGCGAAATATAGAATTGAAATAGTAATGAACTTTAAAGTAAAACGTAAGAATAATGACTCATATTTAATCGAAGATATGGTAAGAGGTTTTGCCCAATACACTGTTGAGACTTCTGAAATTGAAAGTGATGACAAAAGGAAGAGAATGATTAGGACTGCTACAAATAGCGCTATTCAAATGATGATTTCTAAAATCCAAAGTGATAATTCAATTAAGAATGATAATTAAAGACTTCCAAATTGAAAAATTAGTAAATGGTAATAGAGGTTTTTTACCTTTTTTGTTTTACGGGCCAAACGAGGGGTTGATAAGAGATCATATCAAAAAAATTAAAAGTGACTATTTAAGTAAATTTGATTTTGAAGAAATCTCTATAACTGGGAAAAGTCTAGATCTAAATCCAGATTTTCTTCAAATCTCTGCAAATTCTGTTTCAATGTTTAATAATTATAAACTCATTATTCTAGAGTCACTCAAGGATAAGAATATTTCAGAGCTTGAGAATGTTATCAATTCAGCACCAACTCAAACAATGCTGATAGTAAAAGCTGATAATCTTAAGAAAACATCAAAGCTCAGGAAATTATTCGAGAGTAATACTTTGTGTTTTGCTTTGGCGTGTTATGAAGATGACACTAAAACAATGATGAGATTGATTGATAATTTTATGAGAGAAAATAGTATTTCAATTGATCGCGATATTAAAAACTACCTTATGCAAACATTGAGTACAGATCGCATGATCAGCTTTAATGAGCTCCAAAAGATCAGCTTATTTTATTCCAGTAATGATATTACTCCAAATATTGAGGAAATAAAAAATTTACTCAATGATGCAAGTTCAAATAATCTTCAAAAAATGAATGAGTCAGTGATGTATGGAAACACTGCTAAAAGTTCAAATATCATTAGTAAACTCTTATCTGAGGGAAATAATCCAATTTCTATTCTACGCAGTCTTATCAATTATCTAAAAAGGTTGCAGAAGGTAAAAGTGGAAATGAAGAAAGGGAATAATTTTGATGCCGCAATAAAATTTTTAAGACCTCCCTTGTTTTGGAAAGACAAAGATAATTTTCAGCAGCATTGTGTTCGTTGGCCTTTAAATAAAATTGAAAAAAACCTATCTAAACTTCTTGATACTGAAATTGATTGTAAATCCAACAGTAAATTATCCAGTATACTTTGTGAGCGTTCGATATTAACTATTTGTCATGAAGGCAAGCAGCACTTTCAAAATTAGTGTTTAAGCTTTTGCGTAATCATTTCTAATTGATCAAGCGTTTTGTAATCAATTTTTATACTGCCACCTTTTTTACCTTTATGGTTGATGTTGATAGTCAAGCCAAGAGTTTCTGAAATTTTATTTTCAAGATCGATTGTATCAGGGTCTTTAAGTTTTAGTTTTTTAATAATACCTTTTTTATCTTTTACCAGATTTTCTGCATCCCTCACGCTTAAATTTTCGTTTATAATTTTTTCAGCTAGTTGATCTGGAAAAGCACTATTCATAATTGCACGGGCATGGCCTGATGATATCTTTCCTTCAATTATCATGTCTTGGATGGATTGCGGCAACGATAATAATCGAATGATATTAGCTATATGACTTCTACTTTTTCCCACAATTCCAGACAAATCTTCCTGGGTATGACCATGATTTTCAATCAATCTTTTATAACCTGCAGCCTCTTCAATTGGTGAAAGATCCGATCGTTGGACATTTTCAATAATAGCGACTTCGAGTGCTTCAGTGTCATTAAAGTTTCTTATTACAACAGGTACCTCATGTAGTTGTGCAATTTGTGCTGCGCGCCATCTTCTTTCACCTGCAATAATTTCATAACTATTGACATCAGAGGGAGATGGTCTAACCACCAATGGTTGAACTAGACCCTTTGCTTTTATAGAGTCAGCCAATTCGTTAATGCTATTTTTATTAAACAATCTCCTTGGTTGAGAAGGACTTGGCTTTAAATTAGCAATTGGTATTTTTGTTTCATTACCGACGTTACTTTTTTTTGTTTGTGTAGTTTCCGTATCTCCCATTAAAGATGAAAGACCGCGACCTAAACCTTTTTTCGTTGTATTTGTAACCACTACGCTGCTTCTTGTTCTTTGTTTTGTTTAATGACTTCGTTTGCAAGACTTAAATAGGCCTGACTGCCTGATGCTCTTTGATCATAGATTAAAGCAGGCATGCCGAATGATGGAGCTTCTGAAACTCTTACGTTTCTAGGTATAATGGTTTCATACACCTTTTCCCTTAAATGGTTTCGAACGTCAGTTGCAACTTGAGAAGATAATTTGTTTCGACTGTCGTACATGGTCAGTACAATTCCATCAATAGATAACCCAGGATTTAGATTCTGTCTCACACGTTCAATTGTTTTGATTAACTGACTAAGACCTTCGAGTGCAAAAAATTCACATTGCAAAGGAACAATAATAGCATTGGCTGTAGTCATGGCCATGACAGTCAACAAACTTAAAGCTGGTGGGCAATCAATAAAAATAAAATCAAACTCATTTAATTTTTCATTTGCGTTAAAAATATTTTTTAATGTGAAAGCTCGATCATTAACGTCAGAGAGTTCAGGTTCAATTCCAGACAAATCGACTGTTGAAGGAATTAAAAAAAGATTATCAATTTCGGTTTTTCGAATGGAAGCTGAAATGTTTGCTTGTCCCGCTAATACTTCGTAAATAGAATTTTCCCTCTGACCATAATCGACCCCTAAACCTGTACTCGCGTTACCCTGAGGATCTAAATCAATGATTAATACCTTTTGGCCTGTCGCCGCGAGGGCTGTGGATAAGTTTATAGCTGTGGTCGTCTTTCCGACCCCACCTTTTTGATTAGAAATAGCAATTATTTTCCTTTTCATACTAAGTAATTGATTTTATTACATTATTTAGTTCCAAAATATAAGATCCCTTTTCAACACTGTTTTCATGCAATTTATGATCAAACTTCCAATATTTAGTAGCTTCAGCAATCTCATCATCTATATGTATACCTTTATGAAAAAGGAAAGTAGTACTTTTTTGGGATATATTATAACTTATTGATAATAAGTCATTTAATCGCCCAACTGCTCTAGCTAAAATAACATCAAATTTTTGATTTGTTGCTTTCTCAGCTTTATGGGGAATCACATAAGTATTTTTTAGCTTTAAAACATCAATACAATGCTCTAAAAATTCTGCTCTTTTTCTTCGGTTTTCGCACAAAAATATTGAATTTTCCCCATTATAAAATAATGATAATGGGATTCCAGGAAGACCTGATCCACTACCAATATCAATTATGTTTTGTTTGTTTTCACGAATCAAATCACTTATTCGCAGCGAGTCATAAAAATGCCTAATCCAAAGAAGATCCTTGTCATTTTTTGATATAAGGCTTTGCTTTTCAGACAAAATCAGTGTTCTGTAAGCATCAAGTTTTTTGATTGTTTCACGTGAAACATTACTTTTAAGCTCTATAAGAGCTTCTGGCGAATCCTTCATAATGAAGATATTAAGCCAGTTTTTTTAATTTTGCTTGATTTTTTATATGGGCCAATATTACCCCTAATGCTGCAGGAGTTACACCGTCTATTCTTGAGGCCTGAGCGATGTTTTTTGGCTTAATTTTCGACAATTTTTCCTTAATTTCGTTAGATAAACTTGCCAAATCATCATAGTTCATGTTTAAAGGTATTTTTATTTTTTCCTCTTTATTTATTGAAATGATCTCACTTTCTTGCTTTTTAAGATAGCCTTTATAATGAGCTTCAATTGAGACTTGATCTAATATTTCTTCTGAAAAATCGTTTAAATTTATCTCAAACATGTCACCTACAGTGTTGATATCAATATTTGGGTAGGCCAATAAATCAAATGCGGACCTCTTTTTACCATCCTTATTAATTTTGACACCCATTTTTTCAGCTTTATTTGGTGTAACATATTGATTTTTAACAATATTTAACAATTTGTTCATTTTAATTTGTTTATTTGTAAAATGCTCATATCTATTCTTTGAAACCAGTCCTAATGTATTAGCAGTTTCAGTAAGTCTTAAATCAGCATTATCAGCTCTTAATAAAAGACGGTATTCTGCCCTTGATGTGAACATTCTATAAGGCTCTGTCACTCCTTTAAGAGTCAAATCATCAATCATCACTCCAATATAAGAGTCATTTCTAGAAAAAATGTGTTCCTTATTTTTATGAGAAATCGCAGCATTTAAGCCTGCAACCAATCCTTGAGCTGCAGCTTCTTCATATCCAGTTGTTCCATTAATTTGACCAGCCAGATAGAGTCCTTTTATTTTTTTAGTCTCTAAAGTTTGATAAAGTTCTTGTGGATCAATAAAATCATATTCGATAGCATAACCATGTCTTATAATCTTTGCCTTCTCTAAACCATTGATTTTACTAATAAAATCTTCTTGAACGTCTGCAGGTAATGAGGTTGATATTCCATTTGGATATATCAAATCACTATCTAAACCTTCTGGCTCAAGGAAAATCTGATGTCTTAATTTATCGGCGAACTTTACAACTTTATCTTCAACAGAGGGACAATATCGAGGTCCCGTTCCACTGATTTGGCCCGAGTAAATAGCTGATTTTGCTATATTTTTTTGGATAATGTCATGAACTGATTCATTGGTATGAGTGATATGACATGGCAATTGGTCATTGTAAGTTTTGTTCGTTAAGAATGAAAAATATGAATGTTTTTCATCCGCATCCTGTTTTTCAAGCCGACCAAAATCAATAGTATTTTTATCAATTCGTGCAGGGGTTCCAGTCTTCAATCTTCCAATATTAAAGCCTGTATTATATAGAGATTTAGCTAAGCCAATTGATGGGGCATCGCCATGCCTTCCTGCCGGTATTGTTTTTTCACCCAAATGAATAAGACCATTTAAAAATGTTCCTGTCGTAATGATTACTTTTTTTGTTGAAACCTTCTTTCCACTTTCACATAAGACACCAGCTATTTGATTGTCCTTATCGAAGATTAAATCTTCGACGGGATCAAATAAACATTCCAGATTTACAGTGTGGAGGATTTCCTCTTGCATGTACTTTTTGTACAAATTCCTATCCGATTGAGCGCGAGGACCTCGCACAGCAGGACCTTTCGTACGGTTTAAAAGCCGATATTGAATACTCGAGAGATCTGCAATTCTTCCCATAATTCCATCTAATGCATCGATTTCTCTTACTAAATGACCTTTGCCTAATCCACCAATAGCTGGATTACACGACATTTCCCCAATGGTCTCAAATTTATGGCTTATTAAAAGGGTTTTAGCGCCTACTCGTGCTGCAGTTGTTGCTGCTTCACAACCCGCGTGACCACCCCCAATGACAACGACATCAAAACTAGACATGACTAAATTAAATAAATTAACTCAGCTTAATTGCAATCAATAATTTTTGTTATTTGCCTATGCAAAAATCTTTGAAAATCACTTCAAGATACTCTTCTACGTCAACGTGACCTGTTATTTTTCCAATTTCCTGAATTGCCAATCTTAGCTCTTCAACCATGAGTTCTGAATTATTTTTCAAATCAATTGTTTTTGCATTCAACAGGCTTTGGATAGAATTTTGAACTCCAAAGATATACCTTGTTTTGGTCGGAATAGTATCTGAGTAGCTTCCAAAATTATTTGAGACTTTATCAGAAATTTGTTTGATTAAATGATCAATGCCATCCCCTGTTGTAACTGAGATATTAATGGCCCTATCATATCTTTTGTTTTCCTTATTATTGAGATCACATTTGTTTAATATAGTTAAGCGTTCATCATGGAAATTTAATTTGTTTGGATCGTCAAATAATTCAATAACCAAATTTGCTTCATCAATCTTCTTCTGTGTGATTTCGATTCCTTTTTTTTCAATCTCATCATTTGTCTGTCTCAGTCCTGCTGTATCCGTAAAAACTACAGGAAATCCGGCAATATTTAGCCTTACTTCAAGTGCATCTCGCGTAGTCCCTTCTCTATCAGATACAATTGCAACATCTCGGTTGGCTAATAAATTAACGAGGCTTGATTTCCCTACATTCGGTGTGCCCACAATTGCTACACGATATCCATCTCGCAAAATCTCTCCTTGATTGCGTTGCTTGATATGCTCATTCATCTCAGCTAAAAGTTTTTCAATTTTTTCATTTATATTTTTTAAAACATCATCGGGAATATCTTCTTCTGCAAAATCAATATCTGCTTCAAGATAAGCAACCAATTCGATAAGAGATTTTCTCCAAGATAAATAAAGCTTATTTAATGAGCCGTCCATCTGACTTAAAGCCTGATTGTGTTGCAGTTCTGTTTGAGCATTGATTAAATCTCCCATTGCTTCAATGGCTGTAAGATCCATCTTATTATTTATAAATGCTCTTTTTGAAAACTCCCCAGGTTCCGCAAGTCGCAACTGGTTAATTCCTGACAAAGTTTTTAAAAGAAGATCAACTGTTGCTCTTCCACCATGTATGTGAAACTCAACCACATCCTCTCCCGTGAAACTTTTTGGCTTAGCGAAGTATACAGCTAATCCACGATCGATTAAGTTTCCATTTTCGGAATTATAAAAACTAGTCCTTGTTAATACATTGGGATCAAAGTGACTCTTGCGAGAGATAGTTTTAAGTGCAGTGAGCGCTAAATGACCGGATACACGAACTACAGCCAAACCTGCAATCCCACTTGCAGTTGATAAAGCAAAAATTGTCATTTTTTTATTAATAGATTTTCTACAACTCGATCATTGATCAAATGTTCATTAATGACAAGATCAACATCGCTTTCAGATTTACATGTATACCAGATATTGTCAGGATAAATAACAATTGTCGGACCAAACTCACAGTGATCAAGGCAGCCCGATGCATTAATCCTTATTTTTTTATTTGTTACTTTTTCTTTTGTCTTTTTCTTCATATAGGCCCTAAGTAAGACAGATTTTTTTGAAGCACAGCAGCCTTTTTCATGGCCATCTGGCCTCTGATTGGTGCAGAAAAAAACATGTCTTTCGAAAAATTTATTAGTCATATTGAATAAAAATTATAATATTTAAATATATATGAGTTCTTATGTTTTCAAATCATTGATTGGCAATATAGAGGTTATCTCAGGTAATAATAAAATTACCGGCATTAGTCGAACTCGAAAAGCCATTACCATCACTAAAGATAAACTATTACTTCGCGCAGCTTTTCAAATTAACGCCTATCTAGCACGCAAACGTAGGTCACTGTCTTTTCCAACAAGACAGATGGGAACTCGTTTCCAAAATCGAGTTTGGAACCACTTAAGACGTGTTCCTTACGGCCGCACTACAAGCTACGGTCAGATAGCCAAAAAGTTAAGGACATCTCCGCGAGCAGTTGGTGGAGCGCTAGGACGGAATAATTTAATGATGTCAGTCCCATGCCACCGAGTCATATCCAAAGACGGCAAGCTTACAGGGTTCACATCAGTCGGTGGGATTACAACAAAAAAGAAATTGTTAAACGTTGAACAAAAAACTCGTAAATAAATTAAAAAAAAATATTCGAGTAATTCCCAACTTTCCAAAGAAGGGAATTCTTTTTCAGGACATCA
Source organism: uncultured Pelagibacteraceae bacterium (assembly GCA_902580665.1). Classification (GTDB taxonomy): domain Bacteria; phylum Pseudomonadota; class Alphaproteobacteria; order Pelagibacterales; family AG-422-B15; genus CACNXQ01. The sequence continues at coordinate 10,213 of CACHLP010000013.1, forward strand.
CTTCCATTACTGATAACAAAAAATTATTTACTGAAGTAATTAACGAAATTTCAAAATATGCTAGTAAGCAGAAATTTACTAAAATTGCAGGTATTGAAGCAAGGGGTTTCATCTTTGGTGCTGCCGTTGCTTTTAAACTGGGTATTCCTTTTGTTCCGATTCGAAAAAAAGGAAAACTTCCTGGCAAAGTTCTGCGGCAAAAATATTATCTCGAGTACGGTACCGACGAAATCCAAATTCATAGTAATTCGATTACTTCACGAGATAGGCTTTTAATAATTGATGACTTAATTGCAACTGGTGGTACCGCTGTAGCTTCAGCAAAGCTTGTCTCCAAGTGCAAAGTAAAAAATATCGAATTTTATTTTATAATTGATCTCAAAAATGTTGGAGGCTCACAGAAATTAAGAAAGAAATTTAAACTGTCTTCAATTTTAGAGACTGAAGGGTAATTGTTGGTACGATTACTTATTCATTGATTGGAAGAAATCGGCGTTATCTTTCGTTTCTTTCAATTTACCAAGCAAGAATTCAATGGAATCCATGGTTCCCATTGGGTTAAGAATACGTCTCAGAACATACATTTTTTGTAGTTCGTCTTTATCAAGAAGAATCTCCTCTTTTCGAGTACCAGACTTGGTTATATCAATCGCAGGATAGATTCTCTTATCGGCGACTTTTCTATCCAATATGATTTCTGAGTTACCTGTACCTTTAAATTCCTCAAAAATAACTTCATCCATTCTACTTCCCGTATCAATAAGAGCAGTAGATATAATCGTTAAAGAACCGCCATCTTCAATGTTTCTTGCAGCACCGAAGAATCTCTTTGGTCTTTGAAGTGCATTGGCATCAACACCACCCGTTAAAACTTTTCCTGAACTTGGAACAACTGTGTTGTATGCGCGGCCTAGTCTTGTGATAGAATCGAGCAAGATTACAACATCTTTTTTGTGTTCTACTAATCTTTTCGCCTTGTTAATTACCATTTCAGCAACTTGTACGTGACGTGATGCTGGCTCGTCAAATGTTGAGCTGACTACTTCACCCTTTACAGAACGTTGCATGTCTGTCACTTCCTCAGGTCGTTCATCAATTAACAATACCATCAAGTAACATTCGGGATGATTGTCTGTAATAGAGTGCGCAATGTTTTGTAGTAGCACGGTTTTACCTGTTCTTGGAGGTGAAACTATAAGAGCTCTTTGACCTTTTCCGATAGGTGAAACTAAATCAATAACTCTTGCGCTTTGATCTTTGTCAGGCTTTTCTGTTTCAAGTTTAATTTGTGCATCAGGATATAGAGGCGTTAAGTTATCAAAGTTAATTTTATTTCTACTTTTTTCAGTTGCTTCATAATTAATTGTGTCAATCTTTAACAAAGCAAAATATCGTTCACCTTCCTTAGGGGCTCTGATAGGCCCTTCAACTGTATCTCCCGATCTTAGTCCAAACCTTTTGATCTGGCTGGGACTTACATAAATATCATCTGGGCCTGGCAAATAATTTGCTTCCATTGATCTAAGAAAACCAAAACCATCTTGTAATACCTCAAGGACACCTTCTCCATCTATATCCTTTTTGTTTGCCGCAAGAGATCGTAGTATCTCAAACAGCATATCTTGAGTGCGCATAGAACTTGCGTTTTCAACGCCCGTTTCTTCAGCGTATTTTAGTAGCTCTTGTGGAGTTTTTTTCTTAAGTTCTCTTAATTTTAAGCTCATAGTATTTTTGATTTTAGATAAGTTTTTTGGAAGTGAAAAAGAGAGTGACTTCTAACTTTAATTTTTGAATCTGGCAAGTTTTAAATTGGCTTAAATATTACTAAAAAAACAATAATTATCATCAAGACTGTAGGAAATTCGTTAATTATTCTATAAAAACGCTCTGATCTTGCCCGCCTGTCTTGCTGAAATTCCTTTGTAATTTTAGCTAAGTAGCCATGAACTCCTGATAAAAGCAGCACAAAAACTACTTTTAATTGAAGCCAAAGTGCACTTAATGACTCCACACCCAATGTGGATATAAGAGCTATACCAAATAGCCAGGAAAATATCATAGCAGGGTTCATAATTATTCTGAGCAAACGTATTTCCATTAATTTAAAGGTCTCAGATGAGTCAGAGCCTATTTCTTTTGTAAAGTGGTAAACAAAAAGTCTTGGTAAATATAAAAGTCCAGCCATCCATGCGATCACACTAATAATGTGCAAACTCAAAAATAAATTATATAAAAATATATTATTCATTATATTTGCTGGTAGCAGCGTTTAAATGTCGTTGGACAAATTTTTTCAGCAATATTTACATTGCCCGCCTGGTCTGAATTAGTAACTATCTCAGCTAAGCTATCTATAAATACAGAGTCAATGTTTAAGGACTCTGATCGAAAATAATGTTTGTAGCCCATTTCGTTTGCCATTTCTTTATATTCAATATCTAGCTCTACTAAAGTTTCAGAATGATCTGAAACAAAAGCAATCGGAACAATGATAATAGCTACATCCTCTTTAATTGCTTTTTCAATCTCACTTGGGGTAGATGGCTCAAGCCATTTCACTGGTGTAACTTTACTCTGATAGGCTAATACATGATCATTATGCCCTTTAAGCCCAGCCATAACAGCACTTACGGTTTGCTCAACCTGCCATTGGTACGGATCACCGCCTTTGATAATTGAGACAGGCAAGCTATGAGCAGAAAACAAAACTCTGATCTTTTTATTTTTAATGTGATTTATTTTATTTTGTATTAATTGCTGATGCGACTCAATAAATTTCTTGTTCATTGGATAGCAACATGTATATTTTGTTGGGACTAATAAATTTTGTTTCTTTGCTTCCTTAAACCAAAGATCCAGGGATGATTTGGTGGTCGTAGTTGAGTATTGAGGATAAAGTGGAAGCAAGAAGATATTATCTGGATTATAGTCTTTTACTTCTTTTACAATTTGGGCTGTCATTGGGTGCCAGTAACGCATGCAAACAAATACCTTAGGCGACATGCCTTGATTTGCTAAGGCCACTTCAAGAGCAGCCGCCTGATCGTTCGTGATGTCCAGAATTGGCGATTTACCTCCAATTTCAGAGTATATTTCGGTTGCCTCTTTAGTCCTCAAAGTCGATATCAATTTTGCTAATAAGAAGCGAAGCGGGTTGGGTAACTTAAAAATGTTAGGATCATTAAATAGGTTGAATAGAAAAGGTCTTACGCTTTCTTGTTTGTCGGGTCCGCCCAAATTAAATAATACTACCGCTGTTTTCATCTTGCTCTTATTGTGTTTACTAGCTCTTCTACTTTCTTAATCGAGGTGTTTGGCAATACCCCGTGTCCAAGATTAAAAATATGTGCTCTATTCTTAAAAGCAATTAATATTTTATCCACCTCTTCTTGCAAGATATTATTCTCTGCCAGCAGAGTTTCCGGGTTTAGGTTTCCTTGAAAAGCAACATCTGGGTTGAGTTCATTGATATGATCCAAATCAAAATCGCAATCTAAACTTATACAATCTAGATTATCTATATTTGAATATTTCTTATATCCTTCTTTACTTGTTTTTCTTGGGAAACCAATAATAGGTATGTCTGTTTTACTTTTTATTGAATGAATAATTTTTTGTGTAGGTTCTAGGCACCATCGATCGAGATATTCATCTTCAAGACTCTCAGCTGCAGACTCAAATATTTGAAATGCGTCAATACCTCCGTTTACTTGTTGTATTGCGTAATTAGAAATTATATCAGTTAGTTCATTTATGTGATTGTCTATCCTTTTTTCATTTTTATTAATGAGCTCTTTGTTCATCTGTAATCTTTCTTCTTTATCAAATAAACAATACAATAATGTTGTCCAAGGTCCGCCCACAAAACCTATTAAAGGGACTTTTGATATTTTTTTTATGTTTTCTATACCCTTTATTACTGGGTCCAGCTTGTGTGATTCAAAATTAAATTTCTTTTTAAATTTAACTTGGGGGCCCATACCTTCCTTAAAACTCACATCGCATCCAGATGCATGGGGGACCATCAGTATATCTGAAAACACTATACAAGCATCCAACCCGTATCTTTTCACTGGTTGAAGGGAAATTTCAGTTATGACCTCAGGATTCAGGAACATTTCCATAAGATCTCTATATTCCTGTCTTATTTTAATATATTCTGGTAAGTGCCTTCCCGCCTGCCTCATTAACCAAATGGGTGTTCTTGTTTTTTCGCCTTTTAGTGTTTCTATAAAAATACTCATATAATATATATAAGGTAGTATTAGTTTATGTACCTGTGATGATGTGTATATATAAAAACCTCTTATTTGCCCACAAATCAATACATGACTTTAACAAGGATAATTAGAGCATTTGTGATATTACCCACAAGGTAGAATTGTAGTTTAGACATTATCAACAGGTGAATGAAAAGTGTGAAAAGATAGGATAAAAAGGCCAAAATTTTGTAAATGTTTAAAAACAGTAAACATATAATATATATCCACATTGATTACTTAGGTTGTTAATAGCTTATGAACACACAGATAACACTAGCGTCTAAAAGTCAAACACGTTCGAGGCTATTAACTAATGCTGGGATAAAATTCAAAACAGTTGATCATGGTGTCGATGAGGATGAGATTAAATTATCTATGTCAGAAAGCTCACCCGAAGATATTGTTACAAGGTTAGCTGAGATGAAGGCTTTAAAGGCATCTATATCGAATGAAGGTTTAGTTATAGGTTCTGATCAAGGATTGGACTTGAACGGAAAGTTGGTTAATAAAGCAAAAAACTTTAATGACGCACACGAACAATTAAAAAGTATGAGTGGACAGGAACACACACTTATAACAACCACGGTTGTAGCTAAGGAAAACAATATTATTTGGAAATACGTTGATAGAGGAAAAATGAAAATGAGAATTCTTGATGAAAAAGTTATCAAAGAATATTTAGAAAGCGTTGATGAAAAGATTCTGGGGCTAGTTGGTGTTTATGCGATTGAAGAAGAAGGCATAAAACTATTTGAGCATGTTGGTAGTGATTTATTTTCAATACAAGGATTATCAATGATACCATTAACACAATTTTTATGGGACAACGGCCTGTTGTTTGAAAACAATGGCCACTGATAAAACTGCAGTTATAGGATTTCCTATTGATCACAGTCTCTCACCGGTTATTCACAACCATTGGATTAAGGCGTTGGGTCTGAATATAAAACCATATGAAAAAATAAGTGTAGATCCAAGTACGTTTGAAGAACAGATCAACAACCTAAAAGCAGAAGGCTATGGAGGATTAAATGTTACAGTCCCGCTCAAAGAACTTGCATTTAATATAAGCGATGAAACATCTGGCGTTTCTAAGAAACTCAAGTCAGTCAACACTCTTAGTCTAAGTTTTGAAAAAATAAATGGTGACAATACTGATGCTGTTGGTTTTATTAATTCTTTGGATAAGAAAACAATAGAAAAAAACATTACCAACAAAAAAACACTTGTTCTTGGCGCCGGGGGATCCGCTAGGTCCGTAGTTTATGCTTTAAATGAATTGGGGGGTCATGTGAGATTATTTAACAGAACCACTGAAAAAGCTCAGATTTTGCTTGATGATTTATCCTTAAACTCAAGTCCTGTTAGGGCAGAAGAGCTCGAAGACTATGCCAACTCCTCATCGTTCATTATTAACACAACCAGCCTTGGGCAAAAGGCAGGAGAGCATAATAATATCTTAAGTTTTGAAAACATAGAAACAGAAACATTTATTTATGATTTAATTTATAACCCTAAGCGATCCAGTTTTTTAGAACAAGCTGAAGCAAAAGGTTTAAAAATTCAAAATGGATTACGCATGTTAATCGAACAGGCTGCTTGCTCTTTTCAGATATGGCACAAAATTAAAGTGGATGTTAGTAACGAATTAATGTCATTGTTGGAGAGCGCATAATGTTATTGATAGGCGTAACAGGATCTATCGGCATGGGAAAGTCTACAGTAGCTAAGATGTTTACCGAATATGGTTTTGGCCTCTATAATGCTGATGATACTGTTCACTATATTTATGAAAATGACGAAGAAGTAATTAATAAAATTGAAGAATCTTTTCCTGGAACCAAATCAGAGGGAAAAGTAAATCGAATAGCGCTCAGAGATATACTCAATAGAGAACCTGAAAAATTTAGAGATCTTGAAAAAATTGTTCATCCAGCGACTAGACGTTATCAAATTGTATATATTGAGAAATTAATAAGCGAGGATAGCCCAGGATGTATTTTGGATATCCCTTTATTATTCGAAACAGGTGGCGAAAAATATATCGATGTTTCTGTCGTGGTTATAGCATCAGAAGATAAGCAAAAAGAAAGAGTGGTCGCAGAAAGAAAGGTGCCTTTAGAAATTTTTAATTCGATAAAGAATCAACAAATGCCAGACCGAGAAAAATTAAAGAAAGCAGACTATATAATCTCAACAGATCAAACCTTAGATAAGACAAAACTCGAAGTAAAAGATGTTGTATCTAAAATAAAATTGATTAATCCTAAGGCATGGAAAGCCTTTTATAAGAAATGAGAGAAATCGTTCTAGATACAGAAACTACAGGTTTGAGACCTTCTGAGGGTCATAGAGTGATTGAAATTGCAGCTATTGAATTGGTTGATTTTCTCCCAACAGGCAAGGTTTATCAGCAATACATCAACCCAATGAGGGACGTTCCAGAGGCTTCTTTTAAGGTTCATGGACTGAGTTATGACTTTTTAAAAGATAAGCCTTTGTTTGAAAAAATTGCTGACGAATTTCTTGACTTTGTTGGACAGGATACGATCATTGCTCACAATGTTGATTTTGATATCGGTTTTTTAAATCATGAACTTAGTGCATGCGGCAAAGAGAGTATCAAAAATAAAAAAGTGGACACTGTTACTATTGCAAGAGAAAAGTTTCCTGGTCAAAGCGTGTCGCTAGACGCTTTATGTAAGAGATTTTCCATCGACAATAAAGAGCGAGAAATACACTCAGCCACAATTGATACTGAACTTCTTGCAAAAGTTTACATAGAACTTATGGATGCCCGTGAGCTGAGTCTTGACCTAAACGTTAACAATCAAAATGCTAGTTTTGAGTCAAATTTTGATATCCAAAAGATTCAAAATAGAGAACTCGCAACAAGACTAACAGACGATGACAAAGAGTTGCATAAAGCTTTTATTGAGACACTTGGTGAAAACGCAATCTGGAAGAAGAAAGAGCAATTTAATAATGAATAAATATCAAAACTATCAAATCAATCATACATTATCAAATGCGAATGACAGTAATCAACCATTAATACCAGCAGCAACTGTTTTATTGGTTAGAGATCATAATTCTACAATAGAAGTTTTTATGATTAAGCGTGCTATGAAAACAAACTTTGGGGGAGCATGGGTATTTCCTGGAGGAAAAGTTGATAGTTGTGATGATATTAAAAATATAAATAAGTATAGCCCATCATTAAATGATGAAGAGGCCTCTAGAAGACTTGGTACAAAATCTGGTGGATTAATTTATTGGATTGCTTGCATTAGAGAATGTTTTGAAGAGAGTGGTATACTTCTTGCTGACAACGAACAAAGAAAAATAAACCTAGGCAGTCTTACTGACACTGAATTAGAAATTATTAATCAATACAAAAAAAAATTGCTGGAAGGCAAAGATGTTTTCTTGGAATTAATCGACAAATTTGATCTAACATTATCGACCAGTGAAATAGCCTATATCTCCCATTGGATTACACCAAAGATTGAAAAAAGAAGATACAGCACAAGGTTTTTTATTGCTCGTTGTCCTAAACAACTAGCTACACATGATGGTTTAGAGGGAGTTGAAAGTCGTTGGCTTGAGCCCAAAGTTGCACTTGATTTATATAAGTCCGGAGAGTTTCCCATGATTATGCCAACAATAAAAAATCTTGAATTGATTAAAGACTTTCAAGATACCCAAACATTACTAGTTTCAATGAACGATAAGTTGATCACTGACATCCCAAAAGTTGAACCTGTGTTTGATGTTGTGGATGGCAAACCAAGGTTTGTCAGTTATTAATTTGTCTTTTTTCTTTTTTCATAAAGATCAGCAAAATTAACGGGGTCAAGCATTAGAGGAGGCAAAGATCCATCTGCATGCATATCGTATACAATGCGTCTTGCGAAAGGAAACAATTGCCTCGGGCATTCAACCAATAAATAAGCTTCCTTTATATCTTCTGTAAGATTTTTAATTTCAAATAAACCGACGTATTTTAAATCTATAATATAAACATTTTTATCTTCACGCTTAGCACTTATATTAATATTTAACTCAACTTCATAAATATCAGTATCTTTTCTATTAGCAGCTTTCACATCCACATTTGCATTGATGGCAGGTCTTTCACTTCCCTTTTGAAATGCACCAGGTCCCATGGGGTTTTCAAATGATAAGTCTTTTACAAATTGTGTTATTATTTTTGCAGATACGTCCATTATCTTATTTTATCTTCATCGTCATTAATTTCTTCAAAGTCTCCTTCGATGGATCCATCATCTGAACTTTGATTTTTCATACCATATCTAGAAAGAACAGAGTTCGCTACTATCTTTATAAAAATTACTCTCGTTAGAGGGATGAGTCCAACAAACCCTAATGCGTCTGTGAAAAAGCCTGGAGTGATTAGCAAAATTCCAGATATTAATATTACCAACCCTTCAAACATAGTTTGAATTGGGGCCTCTTGATTCTGGAGTTGATTATATAACTTAGAATAGGTACTGATTCCTTGTTGCCGTACAAAATAAACTCCTATCAATGCAGTTGTAAAAATTAGCAATATTGTGTTAAATGAACCAATAAAACTGCCGATTTCAATAAAAAGACTAATCTCTATGACTGGGATTACGATAAATATAATGATTAATAATAGAAACAAAACAGCTATAAATGTTGAAACTTTAGTTTAAATACCTAAATAAGGATCTTATAATATTTGTACATATGAGTGAAGCATTTCAATACTTAGATATATTAATACTAGCAATCATAGCAGGTATAGTCTTGCTGCGTTTAAGAAGTGTTTTAGGAAGACGAACAGGCCATGAAAAAACTGACAAGTCTTCATTCAATTATGAAACTCCGCAACAAAATCAAACTGAGAAGGTCATAGAAATCAAGCCTGAAAGTGACACACCAAGCAGAGAAGACGGCTGGTTTGATAAGGATGACTTCCTTAAAGGCGCATCTAATGCATATGAGACCATAGTAACTAATTTTGAAAACGGTAATAAGGAAGCTTTAAAGCCTCTCTTATCAAGCGATGTGATGGACAGCTTTTCATCTGTCATTGATGCACGTAATAGTAAAAATGAATCTGTAGAATTTAATTTTATCGGTATTGAAAAGTCTGAGATTGTTCATAAAGATTTAGAGAAAAACCCCATGGAAGTTAGTGTGAGATTTATTTCTGAAATGATTACATGCATAAAGAACAGTAAAGATGAAGTTGTTTCAGGAAGCTTGAACCAGGTCCAAAAAATAACTGATGTTTGGACTTTTGAAAAAAGTCAAAAATCAAAAGGTTCTAACTGGCTCTTAGCAGCTACGACTGACTAATTTAATATATATTTACTAAACTTATTTTTTAAATCTTCAGGAATAGATACCGCCTTCATTTCGTCTTGATTAGTATTAACCCAGATAATTTCAGCTTCATTTATCAATTCATCAGATCCATCTCTATATATTTCTTGCGTAAAGGTAATGCTTGAATTTCCAATTTTTTTAATTGCTGTGTAAATACTTATTTCATCATTTAGTCTTGCTGGATTTTTAAAATTTAATTGAGCCGAAACTGTATGAAACTCATTATTAGTTTTTTTAATATATTCTTCTTGGTCAAACAAACTATCAAGCATCTCACTTAAGGAGATGTCATAATAAGTTAGGTAGTGAGAGTTATAAACAATATTCTGTCTATCAACTTCTGAATAGCGTATTTTTAATTTACTAATATATGTTTTTTT
>CACHLP010000014.1 GCA_902580665.1 uncultured Pelagibacteraceae bacterium
AATCCTGGCTGTATGAAATTGAAGCCATCGGCTGACCAAGTTTTTTTGTTCCAGCAATGTCTTCTGCAAAATTTGATTGATTGATAATATCTACAATATTGAACGTTTCGTTAACTCCCCAAAAAATGATCTCATTTCCAACTTTTAGTATTATATCATCAAAATAATATTCATACTTCAACTTTTGAAAATCTAAGTATCGCAATTCATCATCACTTTGATCGAAACGACCAATTGCGCTAATAGTAAATTTGGCATCACCTTCTTGTAAGTATGACACAAAGGTTCCTTTTCCAAATATAGATGTATTGTAATTATCTTGCCCATGTCTTCCATCCCCATTTATATAAACAGATGACTCAGGTTGTATAAAACCATAGGCTTTAAAATCTAATGCATTAGTGTGGGATGCATAAAATAAAGTAACTAAAAATAAAATAATTATTTTTCTTTTCAAAGGATTTGGAATCACAATCAATCAGCTAAACGCATCAAACTCGATTTTTCAAAGTCTTTTTTATTTATTCCTATGTTTAACTCACGATTTATCCATTTATATATTGTCGAGTTGTTATTTTGATGGTTTACAACCCGAAAAGTATCTGCGAACCATATAGCATCGTTGTACAGTTTATGATCCTCAAAATATATAGTTTTTAAAAGGTCACCTTTTCTATCGTAATATTCAATTTTTTGAGCCCTTAATAATTTATCAGTAAGACCAATTCTTTTGGTATATCCAGAGTTTTTGTATTTAGGATATGATTCAAGCTTATAGCAAAATTCATCTTCATATTTTTCTTCACCTAAATATTTCCAATCATATTTTCTGTAGTCCAAACCTGAAAAGTCTTCAAATGATATTTCACTTCCCATAAAAGCTCCTGATTTGTTACTAGATGATATTCTTTTTACCCGCCCTAATGCAGGAAGATATAGCCATTGATCATCGTCATCGTTGACATGCGTATGAGATAACATTACGGTCCCCTCTACATCTTTAGGTTTGTTGAAAAAAATTAGAGATTTATCACCATCATCTGGGTCCATATTCTCTAAATTTTTTCCGGAGATTTCACGAACTACTTCATTTCCTTTAGGATCAATAAGTATCATTATTTGATCAGATTTACTGTCAATATAACCTCTGGTACTTTCATATGACTCCTTAGCAATACGTAGTCCTTTTTCTTCATCTGTTTCTGAGAATACTGAAGTTGCTAATAGTAGATATATTATACAAATTGAAGGAATAAATTTAATCATAGATATAGTTTACACCCTTTTTGTTGATAAAAGAAGAAGTGCTGGCAATAAAAGTAAATCTACTAGTAATGCAATACCGATTATTAAAGCGCACATGCCCCCAATGATATAGTTAGAGATAAATATTGACTGTGTTAAGAATAAAAACCCAATAAAAAGACATATGGATGCTACAATTATAGGGTAACCGACATACTTAAAGCAGTATTGAATTGCTTCTTTTGCAGTTAAACCCATGTTCGTAGCTTTTTGAAATTTTGTGAGAAAATGAATTGTAGCGTCTACAACTAGACCAAGTGATATTAAAATAGATGTTTGGTGGGGTCCTTGAACCATACCTGATACAATTCCAAGTACTCCAAAGCCCAATATAAATGGAACAATATTAGGAACTATACTTATCAAACCATACTTGATACTTCGCAATGCTAATCCAACAATTATTACAATGAAAAAAAATGAGAAAGCAAGCCCTCTCATTAAACCTTTAGCGTTTTCAGTGTTTAAATATGAAAACATTATAGGTATTCCAGCAAGTCCATTTGTTTTATAAGGACTCATATTCTCATTTATCCAATTAATTATCTCATTATTAATCTTTACAACTTCAGTTGCTGTTGCATAATTTATACGAACTAGCAGTCTTGAATCAGCTTTGTTAGTAGTCATTTGGTTTTTAAGATCCATACCATACGGTACAGAAAATTCATATAAAAGTAGGTATTGTGAAATTAATGCTTTATTATCTGGTATATCATAAAACTTACTTTCACCTCCATTCATATTTTTGTTAAGGCTTTTAATAATGTTGGAAACAGTTGTAACGTTGATAAAAGTATATTGGTTCTCAAGGTAATTTGTGAACTCCTCTAGTTTTTTATGATATTTTGGATCAGCGATACCGTCATCTTCACCCGTAGTAATATCAGCAAATAGAAAAAATGAGCTACCAAACTCCTTATCAACTACGTTTTTGACTTCTAACCATTTTGGAACTCGATCAAAATAGTTATCCCATCTTTCATCAAAGTAAATATTGCCTAAAAAGCTCGATAAAACTATAGAAATTATACCTATAACCGTAATAAAACTATATTTGAATTTATAGATTAAATCACCCAACATTTTAAGGTATCTAAGAACCAATATAGGTTTCCTTCCTTCTTTGACAGGCAAAAGAACAAATAGGATTGGCAATAATATTACCGAAAGTATAAAACTAAAAGCTGACCCTATAATCACAGTATTTGCCATTTCTGAAATTGCTGGTATCCTTCCCAAATTAATTCCTGCCATACCCACAGCAGTTGTTAAGCTTGTAAGAAATACAGGAACAAAATTTATTTTTATACTTTCAGTGATAGCTTCATTCTTATTCATCCCCTCTGACATATTAGTCATTGCAATTGATAAAATGTGAATAGAATGCGCTAAAGCAATTGTCAGTATAATAATTGGTGCAATAATTAGTGGGGGAGAAACCTCAAATCCAATATATCCAGCTGAACCTAAGGATGGCAAGATTGACAAAATTATTATTAATAAAGTTATTAATGATGCAATTACGGAGCGAAGCAACAAGTAGCTAATAATTGTAATTAAAGCTAAAAAAATTGGGTACATAGTTGCACTATCTCGTTCTGCTGTTGTTTGAAAATTATGTGCGTATTGAACAGTTCCAGCAATACCAAGATAGATATCAGGATATTTTTTTTGAAAATATGCTTGTTGCTTCTCTGCAAAAACCATTGGCTCATCAAAATTAATTCCTTCAGGTACTTGCAAGTAAACATTTACAAGACTCGCTAGTGAATTTCTGGAAAGGGTAAAATCAACTATTGAATCCTCTTTAAGAGCCTTATTTTTTAAATCTAATAAATCTTCATCATTCAGATTTTTTATGTTCTTTATGAAATCATTAATCTCAATATCATCACCCATCACGGTAGAATATTGATGGTTTGTTATAGACTCTACTCTAGTAGAATATGGAGTTTGCCATGAGTTACTTGTAAGTTCATCTATCAGCAATAAAACATCTTTTTGGAAAATGTCACCTTTGGAAGGTTTTATTGCATAACTTAATACATCTATTTGACCATATTTTTCTTCAAGATCTGTTATATTTTTATAATGAATAAATTCATTTTCCACGAACCCTCTATATCCGGAGGGTGTTTCTAAAAAACGCATGCCCGAAATGAAAATAGCTAGTAAAAAAAATATAAAAAATAGTAATTTTATTTTATGGGAAAATAATTTTAATAATGATTTTTCAATAACTGAATCAATATGCATTTCTGGAACATATAATTTTAAATAATCCGATTAAAGTATGAATTATAATGATAAAAAAAACTTACTTGTCATTAAATTTAAGTGGCTTTGTTTAGGGATACAATAAGATACAAAACTACTTTTTACCAAATATTAATAATATGGACGGCAAAAGTAATAAATCTATTATTAGTGCAAAAATAATTATCAGTGCACACATGCCTCCTAAAATAAAATTTGTTTGGAAACTTGATTGTAACAAGAAAAGAAATCCACAAAACAGACAAACTGACGCAACGATGATTGGATAGCCAACATACTTATAACAATATTGAATCGCATCATATGAAGATAAATTCATAAGATTTGCTTTTTTATATTTAGTTAAGAAGTGAATTGTCGCATCAACGACGAGGCCAATAGCAATTAAAATAGCGACAGTATGGCTGAATGTTACGATTTTTGTAAAAATGGACAAGACTCCATATGCAAGAATAAAAGGAACAATATTAGGTATTACACTAATAAGCCCAAACCTAATACTTCTTAATGTAAATCCGATTACTATGATTATTATTCCAAAAGAAAAAACAAGACCTCTAAGTAGTCCATTTGTATTTTCTTGGTAAACATAGGGAAACATAATGGGTATACCAGCAATGCCATCAGATTGATAAGAGCCAAGATTATCTTTTATCCAATCTTTTGTTCGTTGATGAAAATCTCTTGATTGAATTGAGGTAAAATTGTTCAGCCTTATGAGCAATCTCGATTCTGATTTGTCAGCAGTCATTTGATCTTTTAGATCCATCCCATACGGTACGGAAAATTCATACATTAGAAAATATTGCGCATTTAAAGCTTTATTATTAGGTATTGAGTAAAACTCATCTGAACCCTTGTTCATATTTTTATTAAGTGTCTTTATAACGTCCGCAACTGTTGCAACTGTAACAACTTCATCTTGACTTTCGAGCCAAGTAGCAAAATCATCAAGTTTTCTCAAATAATTTGGATCAGTAATGCCATCGACCTCTCCTGAGTCCATGTTCGCAAAAATAAAAAACGAACTGCCAAATTCTTCATTTACAATATTTTTTACTTCAACCCAATCATCAACGCGGTCAAAGAAAGAGTCAAAATCATCATCAAAATACAGACTTGGTATTAGTGAGATTAAAACAACTGTTAAAAGTGAAATAATAAGAATTATATGTTTTTTGAATTTAAAAACAAAATTTCCAAGTACACTTAAAATAGGTAAAATAGAATTATGTTTATCTTGAGGTTTTACTGGAACCATCATGAACAAAGCTGGCAACACCGTGACAGATAATAAGAAACTAAATGCAGAACCAAATACAACGGCATTTGCCATTTCACTAAAGGCTGGAATATTTCCAAAATTTACTCCTGCGATACCCACCGCGGTAGTAAAACTCGTTAAAAATACTGGTATGAAATTAATTTTTATACTTTCAATAATAGCTCTATCTTTTTGCATTCCTTCATTCATATTAGAAAGGGCAATAGAAAGAATGTGTATTGCGTGAGCTAAAGCAATAGTAAGTATGATTATTGGCGCAATAATTAAAGGAGGCAATACTTGATACTCTAACCATCCTGCTGCACCCATTGAAGGGAGTATTGACAGAAATATAATTGTCAGAGATAGTAACGATGCAGATACTGATCTCAACAATACATAGGAAAGTACAATTATAAGAACGAGAAATGCAGGGTACATATTAGTTGCATCACTTTGAGCTGTCTCTTGAAAGTTTTGTGAAAATCTAGCAGAGCCTGCCACAGTAACGAAGATGTCTGGATTCTTTTCATTAAACAATTTTTTCTGTGCTTCTGCAAATGTAATTGCCTTAATGAAATCGGTTCCAATAGGAACATCTAATGTAATATTAACGAAGCTTACTTTTGAACTTTTAGATAGTATAAAATTAACTATATTTTTTTCTTTTAAAGCTAAGCCCCTAAGATTTAGCAACTCTTTATCAGTTAATGAGTCTATATCACTAATAAAGTCGCTAATATTAATTTCATCACCATCAACTTTTGTGTACTGATAATTAGTCAATGAACTAACTCTTGATGAGTATGGCGCTTTCCATGATAATTCGGTTAATTGATCAATTACATTTAATACATCTTTTTGAAAAATCTCACCACTCTTAGGTTTTATTACAAAAGTAAGGGTATCAATTGTACCGTACTTTTCTTCTATATTCAGTATATCTTTGTAATTCTGCTGATCATTTTCAACAAAAGATCGGTATCCAGCAGGAGTTTCTAAAAAACGTAAACCAGAGGTGACAAATAAAATAAGGATTAATGATAATGCAAGCGTTTTAATTTTATGGGATATTATGACACTGGTAAATTTTTCAATTATATTTTCTATATTCATATAGAAATACTATATAAAGAAATCTATAAATTTAACCAGTATGAA
This sequence comes from uncultured Pelagibacteraceae bacterium, assembly GCA_902580665.1. Classification (GTDB taxonomy): domain Bacteria; phylum Pseudomonadota; class Alphaproteobacteria; order Pelagibacterales; family AG-422-B15; genus CACNXQ01. The sequence continues at coordinate 6,011 of CACHLP010000014.1, forward strand.
TAACGTTAAAAAAATAATTTTAGTTTCACCTCGAGGTTTTTGTGCGGGAGTCACAAGAGCTATAGATGTTGTTTTGGTAGCAATCAAAAAGTATGGAGCTCCAGTGTATGTAAATCATGAGATTGTCCACAATAAGCATGTTATAGAAGATCTAACTGATAAAGGGGCTATATTTTTAAAGAATATTAAAGATGCACCAAAAGATAGACCAATTATATTTTCAGCTCACGGAGTCTCAAAAAAAATTACTAATTATGCAAGAAACAATAATGAAACAATTATTGATGCGACTTGTCCCCTTGTGACAAAGGTTCATGTACAAGCAAAAAAGTTTTATGAATTAGGATTCAAAATTATTTTAATAGGTCATAAGAACCATCCTGAAGTAGAAGGCACGATGGGACAATTGCCTGTGAAAAGTATTTATTTAGTAGAAACTGTAAAAGATATTGATAATCTAAATTTCAACGAAAATAAAAAAATCGCTTATTTAACTCAGACCACTTTATCTGTTGACGATACTCAAAATATTATTGTCGAGCTTCGTAAAAAATTCCCAAATATTAAGTCATCTCCCAAGAGAGATATATGCTATGCAACTTCAAATAGACAAAATGCGATCAAGGAGTATGCAAATAAATGTGACGCATTTATTGTTGTTGGGTCTAAGAATTCGTCAAATTCCAATAGGCTTGTCGAAGTAGCTAAAAATGCAGGATGTTTAAATTCATATCTGTTAGAAAATGCTGATAGTTTGAATGTCAGAAATTATTCCTCTTTTGATACTATTGGGATATCGTCGGGTGCTTCTGTACCAGAAGTTTTGGTAGAAAATGTAATTTCAAAATTTCAAAAAAATTATTCATTAGAAATTGAAAATGTTTCACTTGGCGAAGAAAATGTTCAATTTAAACTTCCTAAAAAAGTTAGAAATCAATAATGTCAAAAAATTTGAATTGGAAATATAAAAACCCGTTTATTAGAGAATTTACTGTAACAAAGGAAGATATTGATATCCTAGGCCATGTTAACAATAAAGTTTATTTAAACTGGTGTGAAATTGTGAGCTGGAAACACTCAGCGAGTTTAGGTATTACTCCAATGATCTATGAAGATCTAAAATGTGCTTGTGTCGTAATAAAAAGTGAAAACTATTTCACAGGATCTCTGTTCGAGGGAGACCAAGTAGCTATTTCAACTTGGATTATTTCAACTGATAAAAAAATAAGATTAAGTAGATATTTTGAAGTCATTAATATAGCTAAAGATCAAAAGATTTTTAAATCTTTTGTTGATTACGCCTGTATAAGTTTAAAGAACTTTAAGCCGATACGAATGCCAAAGCTGTTTATCGATAATTATAATGTAACCTGTTAAAATGTTTAATTTAAGGGATGCTAAACATTCTGATATAGAAAAAATTGTTTCAATTAATGAGTCTGCAATTCCAGCAGTCAATTATGTATCGTATGACGAATTTGAATGGTTTCTTTATAGAAAATTATATTTCAAAATAGCTGAGAATTCCCATGGCACTATTTCTGGCTTTCTACTAGTTTTGCCATCAGGACTTGAATATAAAAGCTTAAATTATAAATGGTTTAGCGATAAGTATAGTAAATTTGCTTACATTGATAGAATTGTGATTATGGATGAGTTTAAGAATAATGGTATTGGAAAAAGTCTATATTTAGACTTAGAAAAAAACATTATCGATTATGAATTCATTGCTTGCGAATTTAACATTAAGCCACCAAACCCAATATCAAAAAAATTTCATGAAAGCCTAAATTATAAAAATGTTGGATATCAACTAACAGAAAATCAAACAAAAAAAGTATCATTAATGATAAAGAAAATAACATGAGCAATAATTTTGTAGACGTGTTAGTTATTGGGGGAGGAGTTGTTGGGTTGGCAATCGCTAAAACTTTTGCTGCCGAACGAAGGGATGTACTGGTTGTCGAAAAAGAAAATACCTTTGGTTTAGTAACAAGTTCAAGAAACAGTGGTGTGATTCATGCTGGAGTCTATTATGATCAAAACTCATTAAAAGCTAGATTTTGTGCTCCTGGAAATAAACGTATTTATGAATACTGCAATAAATTTAAAATTCCACACTTCAATACAGGGAAATTTATTGTGGCTTGCTCAAAAGAGGAAATCTCTAAACTTGATGAGATATATGAAAAAGCTGAGGACAATGGGGTTGAAAGAATAGAGAGAGTAACAGGAAACTATGTTTCTCAGATTGAACCACTAGTAGAATGTGAGGAGGCATTATTTGTTCCATCATCAGGTATTGTTGATCAAATATCACTAATGAGATCTTATCTTGGAGAGCTAGAGTTGTCGGGAAGCATTGCTTACAATAGTAAATTTATTAAATCTGAGCTAAAAAACAGTATTCATATCTCAACAATTCTTAATGAAGATAATGAAATAAAAATTGAGTCGTCAATCTTAATCAATGCAGCAGGTCTTTATGCTGAAGAAGTTGCCAAATCAATATATTCAATGGATAAAACATTGATTCCCAAGACTTACTTTGCTAAAGGAAATTATTTTGAGACCAGTAAGGATTTAAATATTAGACACTTGATTTATCCAATACCAAATGAAGCAAGTCTTGGCTTACATTTGGGTCTAGATATCGGTATGCAAGTAAGATTTGGTCCTGATGTAGAGTGGATCGATGAAATAAATTATGACGTGGATGAAAATAGGCTTGAATCTTTTTATAATGATATTCGAAAGTATATTCCTACTTTTGATAAAAATTTATTGAAAAAAGGTTACTCTGGAGTTAGGCCAAAAATAAAAAACCGTGGGGAGGGAAAAAGTGATTTCATAATACAAGGTGAAGAAATACACAAAACTAAAAATTTAGTTAATCTTTTTGGAATTGAGTCCCCTGGTTTAACTTCCTCCTTAGTCTTAGGTGAGCATGTTCTTGAATTGGTTAGCTGAAGAGAAGATCTTTACTTTGAGAGTTTGTGATATAGGACTTCAATTTCATCATTGCACCCTTTTCGATTTGTCTGACTCTTTCTTTAGAGATTTTAAGTTCTTTGCCTAAAATATCTAAAGTTTTAACTACATCAGCTAGATGACGATCTTTAATTATTTTTATTTCCCTATCATCTAATATTTCTAGCGATTTAGTAATAAGTTCTTTTTTAAAACTTACTTGGTCCTTTTCAAACACTTTATCGTCAGGACGTGCATCTTCATCTTCAATCAGCTCCATAAATTCACTTTGACTTTCATCGTTAATTTTGTGGTTTAGAGAACTATCGTTCTGGCTTATTCGACTGTCCATCTTAATGACGTCGGATGTAGATATATTTAAATCATTAGCTATGCCTTGGGCTGTTCTAAAGTCAATCGATCCATGCTCAGTTTGATGAATTTTGTGTTTTAACTTTCTAAGATTGAAAAAAAGACTTTTCTGCTTTGATGTAGTGGCTATTCTGACAAGGGACCAATTTTTTAGAACAAAATCCTGTATTGATGCTCTTATCCACCATCCTGCATAAGTAGAAAATCTAACTTCTTTATCGAGTTGAAATCGTTCAGCCGCTTTCATCAGTCCTATGTTACCCTCTTGGATTAGGTCACTGAGGCTTAAGCCGTAGTTCTTATATTTTACTGCAAAAGCAATTACTAGTCTTATATGAGATTGCGTGAGCTCGTGAAGAGCACTCTCATCTTTCTTCTCAATCCACTTTTTTGCTAACACCTTTTCGTGTTCCTCGCCCAAAAGAGGTATTGACATTGCCTTTTTAGTAAAGGATTTCAAATCATTTGCATCATCAAAACTTGACATGACGCTAAAATACAAATTGAATATAAAATTACAAACCTAATCATACAACTAAGGGTATTAACAACTGCCAATATGGCTCTCATAGATAAAAAAAACATTGTAAAATATGAAGATTTTCGAAAAATAAGAATTTTAACGGGCACTATAAAAACTGCTGAGATAAATAAAAAAGCCAGAAAACCGGCATATGTCCTATCAATTGATTTTGGTCCAAATGAAGGTATAAAAATCAGTTCTGCTCAAATTACTAATTATTCAACTGATGACTTAATAAATAGACAAATCGTCGCTGTTTGCAATTTTGAAATTAAGAATATCGCAGGCGTAGATTCAGAAGTGTTGATATTAGGTGCTATAAATGAAAAAGAAGAAGTAATACTTTTGGAACCACGTCAATTAGTAAATAACGGTTCCGAAATAGCTTAAATAAATTTTAGCGCAAAATATCAGAATGATGGGGTGACTACAGGTCAAGATAATGGATCTTGAAACCGTCAACCCTAAAGCCGAGTCGTCTATCATCCGTGCTACCATCTAGCAAGCTTGGTATTCCGCCTTCATAAGAAGTCATTGACACTGAAATGCCACCGCCATTAAAACCTTTAAGAGGTAGCGTTAATGCCGAATAGTTTTTACGGCATGACATCTCCAAATCCCAATTATAATCGCGTTGATCTGATTTTATTGAAACGGTCAATTGTGAATGACTTGACGAGCAGTACACCTGCACATTTTTAAATGTAATGTAGAGGCTTTTCCATTGGTTTTGATCTAATCTTTTTGGATCTAAACACTCAATTTCTTGCTTACCGACTTCTTCTTTTTCACATGCCCTGTTCAACTTAACAGGTTGTTCAACTTGGCCCACAAAGTTTAATTTAGTTGCTGGCGCAACCCACAAGCCGTTTTCTTCTTGGTAAATTCGCTGAGCAGGGTTTGTTAAAACAGTTACCGCTTTTTGCTCTGACGGGAGATTGTTATTCCACGAATTATCCATTTCTACAAGTCGTTTTCTTCTTGGTGAATTGAGGGAGCGAGAGGTCCACGAATTTTGGAGGCCTGCCTCTTCACCAAAGTAAAAAGGCCAGCCAATTCTTATTGATCGCATATATGTATCGCTGGAAAGTTTAAAGTTTGAGTTATACCTGTCTTCTAAACCGCTGGCTTTGAGCCTTTTCCACCCTGCATTAGATGCTAAAAATAATTTAGAAACATGAACCTCACTAAGTCCAAAATTTCTAGGTAAAATCGCATTTTTGAACCCCAGCGTAAATAAGTTAGGGGCTAAAAAGTCAACTCCGATGTTTGACCGAGGGTGAAGAAATAGCTGAATAGCATTTGACGAAGGCTTTTTATCACGCCAAACAATATCTGCTAAGCCACTCAAAGTAGTGAATGAGTCAGGCATACTGTTCAAAAAATTATAGCCGCTCACATATTCAAGAAATGTAAAATTAGAGGGGTCTGGTGTTCGATGTATGAAATAAGGAAAGGCGTTATCTGCTATGCAAAGTTGTGATAACTGATTTATTCCAACTGGGGAAAAGCAGGTTTTGTTATGAAATAAGTAGGAAATGGATGTGCCAATTGGCAAGACTAGCAGCAGAATAGCTGCGATCCTAATAGCAAGGACAGACACCCTCTCCAACGTGTCATTGTTCAATCTTAAAAAGAAATACAATAACAATGGATAAGCTAGACCCGTATCCCCAGTACTCATATCTATCAATAAGGTACAAACCACAAAAATGGCAGCTTCGAAAATTGATCTTCGACTTTTGACTTTAAATAAAGAAACTACAAATGCGATAATAATAAGCAAATTGGCTGCTTTCCAGTAAGTGCTAGCAACATTTTGAAACCTTAACTCTAGGTTAGCCTGATCGGAAGCAAGACGAATCGCACTAACATAATTTTCGACGTCAATAATAAAAAGGAATGGTAGAAGTACAACAATGAAGCCTATGAAGGCTCCGAGAGTGCCTATAGCTAGTCCGTAAAGTTTTTGTTTACTAGAGCCACTAGTTAAAGCTAATGGAATGAGAGTGATTAGAACAGGCAGCATCGATATTTTTGTAAAAGAGGCCAGCGCAACTAAACCTCCAAAAACTGTAGCTATGCCTAGCTGTGCGCCTCCAATTTTTTTAGCAGCTGCAAACTTATTCGCTAATATTACCGACACTACAAAAATCGCAAATAACAAGTCATTGTAGAGAAATGCGAAACCCAACTCACCAATTGCCAAATATCTTGGGAAAAAAGGTAATAACCCAATCAGAACTACCATCAACCTAAGGTGGTTTATGTTTTTAGCTGTTTCGCTTACTACAGTACGTAATGAACCAAAGACAACTAAACAGCAAAGTGCTTCAACTGCACATAGCGTTGCTGTTATAGAGCCAGTGAATTTGGATAGACTCCAGAGTAAGAAGTAGAAAAATGGGCCTATTGGACTCGTGAAATCTGAGGAAGGTAACCATCCTTGTTCAATGAGATTTACTGCATCTAAAGCTATAAAATCATCTCTGAAATTGTAGGTATAGCCTCCATACAACTTGAGGTAGGAAATCACAGTCACGATGCCTAAAAAAAGGAAAAAATCGATTACCTTTTTATTCGCTAGATGAACCTGTTTTGTAGCAGTTGTAGCAATTGCCAGAAGGCTAATAGGAATTCTCATTTCTACTTTATCGTTAATTTATGCGCCTTTAATATCATGATCGGAACAATATACGACTCCACCACAATTACAAATCTATTACGGCTTGATCCAGTTTGCAGCGTCCGTAATCTCCAAAGGGCCACTTTTTTGAGTAATATGCATGGAATAGGTGAAAATGAATTCATTTTAAAATGGGAGGAATTGCAGCCTCTGATACGAAGATTATGATTAATTTGATTAAAGATTTGGACAATCATGACAGTACTTTACAGGATGAAAAGTAAGGTGTGGCAAAAAGTATTTAATTGTAGATTGATAAATTACTCATGACACCAATTTAGCCGATTTAAAGAACTTTAATTTTTATAATCTCCTCTACTGCTTGATAAACATACCTTTCTATGTATACATAAGCAACTCAGGGTTTGGTGGAGCGCCGCATCAAAAAAACTGTCTAATTTGATATTCAGGCGCCTGATAGAAAGTTGATTAAGCTTGTTACAAATGATGTAACTTGCACAGGTACAGATTATTCGAACAAACTCGTTGATATTAAGGCAGGCACTTAGACGAACTCTTCATCATCAAATTTTGATTCTGGTGCGCTCGAGATGATTCGAACATCCGACCCCAGGATTAGGAATCCTGTGCTCTATCCTACTGAGCTACGAGCGCACTTTTATTAGAAATAAACTTATAACAAATTTTTTTTCTATTTTTTGTTTTTAAATAAAAAATTTAAAATTATTAATTTTTTTTAAAAAAAATTCAATTAATGTAAGTATTTAAATAAATAAACTAATAATTTAAAATAAAATTAATTTTTTTGTATTTTGATCTTTAATCTTTGAAAAGATTGAGAAATTGACAGTTTTCAATAAAAGTTTAATCATTGAATATAACGAATCAAACTTTTGATTCATTAATTAACCTCTAACTAAACCCGAATGGGGGGAGATAATTATGGAGGAACTTAAAGTAATCTTTGCTAAGGCAAAGAAAAAAGCTAAGAAAAAAGCAGCTCCTAAAAAGAAGAAAAAAGCAGCTAAAAGGAAGCCAGCTAAAAAGAAAAAAAAGAAAAGATAAATAGCATTGATTAAACAATGCTTTTTTTTTGCGCCCTTAGTTTAATAAACTAGGGGCGTTTTTTAATTTGTCTCTTCCAAGAATCTTATCTATTTTCTTAATCGCATTCTCTTCAGTAATTTTAAGACTTGCTATTACTTCTCTTAAAAAACGATCATAAGATAATTCAAAAAGCTGGCGCTCACTATAGGATTGCTCGATCTGGTTGTTTGCTCTATTCAAATCTCTCACAACTTCAGCAATTTGTTCAATTTCCCCAGAATTAATTTTTAAATCGTATTCTTGAGCTCTACGGCTCCACATGGTTCTTTTTATTTTTGCTTTTTGAGAGAGGATTTTCAAAACATTTTGAATTTTAGATGGTTTTGAAACTTTTCTTAAATTGAGTTTCTTTGCTTTATCAACTGGTACCCTGAGTATTAATTTATCTCTCAAAAATTCAATGACATACATTTCTAGTTTTTGGCCAACAACCTCTCGTTTTTCTATATCAATTACTTGTCCAACTCCATGAGTCGGGTAGACAACAAAGTCTTTAGTCTCAAATATTTTTTTAACTTTCTTTTCTTTGATTGTTTTAATTTCTAAAAACTTTTTTACTTTTTTTGCTTGATAATGTGATGGATTAATAATTCTATTATTAACCTTTTTATTTGATTGCTGCGGCATCTTTGGTGCAACAAATTTTTTTGACTGTTTTATTTGGTTCTACTTTTTTCTTTACGGTAACTTTCTTTTTTTTGAGAGATTTTTTTATTGCTTTCTTTTTCTTTAAAACTTTCTTAATCACTTTTTTTTTCTTAAGAACTTTCTTAACAACTTTTTTTTTCTTTTTTATAGCTTTCTTATTTTTTTTTCATTTAATTGATTTATCCCCCAGGTTTTTTTTGAAAAAAATTTATCATACTTATCATTTTCACTTTCATATTTTTCTGCATCTGTTGGCGGATCTTTTTTTAATGTAATGTTTGGCCATAAATCTGAAAACTTTGTATTAATTTTTAACCATTTTCCATCTTCATCTTCTGTATCAGAGATTATTGCGTCTACTGGACATTCTGGCTCACAAACTCCGCAGTCAATACATTCTTCAGGATTGATTACTAACATGTTTTCACCTTCATAGAAACAATCAACTGGACAAACTTCTACACAATCTGTGTATTTGCATTTAATGCAATTCTCATTTACCACGTATGTCATAGAAGATTAACCTGTAAGTCTTTTTTTGATTTCACCAACTTTAAAATCATCGATATAAAGAAGTCCTGATAGTTTTCTTATAAGAGCATTTTCGTAATCATCAATTCGTCCATCAGCTATGATTATTCTCCACAGCATTTCAATTATTTCTATTTTCTCCTCATCATCTAAGGAGGAATTTATTTTTGAGGTAAATTGATGAATATCACTGGCATTATCGACCATGGAAGCAGATGTTTCAAACAAATTGTTTAAGCTCTCATCTGTTAACTTAAAGTAATTATTAAGCAACTTAAGAATTTCTTGTTTTTCAATCTCATCAAATATGCCGTCGTGTTTCGCAGTTGTAATCATTAGTGAGGTAACAGCCAACTGTATTACATCAAATTCGTTTTCTTCTTCAGTATTGGTTTTTGCAAATAAGGATGTAAATTTTTCAAACATAATATTACTTTTGTATATTAACAATTTAGTGACACAACATATTGTTTATTATATAGAACAAAACGGGTAGATTATGTGTCCGAATCACTAACAAGCTTTGTTCTTTAAATATTCTATTTTTTTTTATAATCAAATAATTATATACATCACATAATCCAAATTTAAAAGTTTCTTAATTGCATATGAAAATAAAAAATAGCGAAAATTATATAAAATGGCAGAAAAGCTTTGAACGAGAAACCAAGATTGATCTCAGTGAGGCATCCTCTGAAACAGATGAGGGAATTAAAATAAAACCAGTTTATACAAAAGCTGACATTGAAAATCTTTCGTTTGTAGATAATGACTCACTTCCGGGTCAATTACCATATACGAGGGGCCCAAAAGCTTCAATGTACACTAACAGACCTTGGACAATAAGGCAGTATGCTGGATTTTCTACAGCTGAGGAGTCAAATGAGTTTTATAAAAAAAATTTAAAATCTGGACAAAAAGGTCTTTCAGTCGCTTTTGATCTACCAACTCATAGAGGTTATGACTCTGATGATGATTTAGTAATGGGCGATGTTGGTAAAGCCGGTGTTGCAATTGATACTGTTGAAGACATGAAAATTCTCTTTAATGATATTCCACTGGATGAGATGTCTGTATCAATGACCATGAATGGAGCTGTACTTCCTGTCTTGTCCTCGTTTGTTGTTGCAGGAGAAGAACAGAATGTAAATAAAAATTTATTATCAGGAACAATACAAAATGACATTCTAAAAGAATTCATGGTGAGAAATACATACATATATCCCCCTGATCCTTCTATGAAAATAGTTGCCGATATAATTGAATTTACATCTAAGGAAATGCCAAAATTTAATTCAATTTCAATCTCAGGCTATCATATGCAGGAAGCTGGTGCAGATAACGTGCTTGAACTTGCATATACACTTGCTGACGGTATGGAGTATGTGAGGGCAGCTCTATCAAAAGGATTAGATATTGACGATTTTGCTCCGCGACTTTCATTCTTTTTTGCTATTGGAACTGATTTCTTTATGGAGATTGCAAAACTCAGAGCAGCAAGAACATTATGGTATAAAATAATGAAAGATTTTGGAGCGAAGGATGAAAGATCCATGATACTAAGAACACATTGTCAGACTTCTGGAGTTTCACTTACTGAAAAGGATCCTTATAATAATATCATTAGGACATCTTATGAGGCTCTTTCTGCAATTTTGGGAGGAACACAAAGTTTGCACACTAATTCGTTTGATGAAGCAATTGCTCTTCCTACTGATGAGTCAGCTAGAATAGCCAGAAATACTCAGCTTATTCTTCAAAATGAAACTGGAGTAACAAATACTATAGATCCATTAGCAGGTTCATATTTTATAGAAAGTCTTACTGATGAGTTATCAAAAAAAGCTTGGGAGATTATAGAAGAAATTGAGTCGCTTGGTGGGATGACGAAAGCTGTAAAAGCAGGTGTGCCAAAATTAAAGATTGAAGAGTCTGCGACAAAAAAACAAGCCAAAGTTGATAGTGGTTCAAGAGTTGTAGTAGGAGTAAATAAATTTAAAAATCCAAAAGAGCCTAAGGTTGATGTAAGGGTAATTGACAATAATAGGGTTAGAGAAGATCAAATTAAAAAAATCAATGATATTAAAGCCTCCAGAGATCAAAAGGCAGTCGATGAGTCACTGGCAAAATTGGTGGCAGCAGCCAAAGAGGATAGTAATTTGTTAGCTTGCTCAATTGATGCTATAAAAAACAGAGCAACGGTTGGAGAAGTATCAAAAGCGCTAGAGCAAGTATATGGAAGACACTTTGCAACGTCTTTAAGTGTCTCAGGAGTGTATGGGAAACATTTTGAAGGCAATAAGGATTATATGAATGTAGCAAAAAAAGTAAATACGTTTGAGGAAGAAAATGGACGAAGACCAAGAGTGTTAATAGTCAAGATGGGTCAAGATGGTCATGATAGAGGAGCAAAAATTGTTGCAACATCATTTGCAGATATGGGATTTGATGTTGACATGGGTCCCTTATTTCAATCTCCCAAAGATGTAGCAAAAGACGCCATAGAAAATGATGTACATGCAATAGGTGTTTCAACACTTGCAGCAGGACACAAAACTCTTGTACCAGAGCTCATGAAAAGTTTAAAAAAAATAGATCCTAATTCAAAAATAGTTGTTTTTGTTGGTGGAGTAATACCCGAGCAAGATTACGATTTTTTATACGAAAACAATATTTCAGCTATTTTTGGTCCTGGTTCAAATATTATTGAATCTGCAGAAACAGTTATTGATTTGATATCGGATAAAATTCATAAAAATAATTAAATGCAACTTGTCGAAAAAATTGTAAAAGGCGAAAGAGCTGCGATAGCTAAAGCCATTACATTAGTTGAGTCATCAAGGGAGAATGATAAAAAAGAAAGCAGGAGGCTAATATCTGAGCTTTTGAATAAACCAGGTAAATCAATTCGTATCGGGTTTTCAGGACCTCCAGGTGTTGGTAAATCAACATTTATCGAGTCGTTTGGTCGTTACCTGGTAGAAAAAAATTATAAGCTTGGTATTTTAGCCATTGATCCATCCTCACAAATAACAGGAGGTTCTATTTTGGGTGATAAAACTAGAATGATAGAAATTTCTAAAAACCCTAATACATTTATAAGGTCCACCCCCTCTAGAGGGTCTTTAGGTGGAATTTCTCTTGGAACAAGAGAAGCATCAATTATTTTGGATGCAGCGGGGTATGATTTTATTTTTATTGAAACTGTTGGCGTAGGACAGTCAGAAACTATGGCAACTAATTTAGTAGATATATTTTCTCTTATTGTAGGACCAGGATCAGGAGATGAGCTACAAGGTATTAAAAAAGGTATTACTGAATATGCCGATATATTTATAGTAAATAAAAATGATGGCGATCTGAAATCTGAAGCATCAAAAACCGCATCTGACTATAAATCAGCAATAAGTTACTATAAGAAATCAAGTGATGTAGCGGATAAGGAAGTCTTACTTGTTTCTGCAATTGAACAAACTGGCATGGAAAAAGTAATAGAAACTATACAGAATATCGTTTCGCAAAATAAAAAAAATAAAAATTTTGATGAGAGAAGGGCCAAACAGTTTACTTACTGGATAGAAGAAGAGGTAAGAGAAATAATTCAATTTAGTATTCAAAACAAAATAAAAGAAGATGGCAGTATTAGTAAATTTTCTCAAAGAGTATTGGATGGTGAGATTCAAATGTTTGATGCCATTGAAGCCATTACCCAGAATTTGCAGAATAAATAATCATATTGACATTATTTATTATTATCTTTATCTAACACAATTATGACAAAGGCATGCGATTTATCTGGCAAAAAAGTTCAATTTGGAAATAACGTAAGTAAAGCTAATAATAAGACTAAAAGAAAATTTAACGTTAATCTTCAAGCAGTAACTTTTAAAAGTGAACTGTTAAATAAAAAAATAAAATTATCAGTGGCTACATCTTCAATTAGAACAGTCTCAAAATTTGGTGGTATAGACGAGTTTTTAACTAAAACGAAAAGTAAAAAATTGTCACTTAAGGCCAAGAAATTGCGACGTGCAATGGGTATAGCAGCGAGTAATGCTAATTAGCAAGCTGACTTTTACTCTTCTTTTCACTTTCCTCAAACAAATCAACTAGCTGCTCTGTCATAACATCTGCTAACTGTTCAGCATCTACTATGGTGACAGCTCTTTTATAGTATCTTGTTACATCGTGACCAATTCCGACAGCAAGTAATTGAATAGAAGATTTCGATTCTATCCATTCGATTACACCCCTTAAATGCTTTTCAAGATAATTTCCTGTATTCACAGATAACGTGCTGTCATCTACTGGGGCCCCATCAGAAATTACCATTAATATTTTTCTTGCTTCATATCTTACTTGTAACCTCTTATGCGCCCACAATAGTGCTTCTCCATCAATATTCTCTTTTAATAATCCCTCACGCATCATAAGACCTAAATTCTTTTTTGACCTGCGCCATGGTTCATCTGCAGCTTTGTATATAATATGCCTTAAATCATTCAATCTACCTGGGGCTGGTATTTTCTTATTTTGCATCCAATGCTCTCGGCTTTTGCCTCCTTTCCAAGCTTTAGTAGTAAAGCCAAGTATCTCAACCTTCACTCCACATCTCTCAAGAGTCCTGGCAAGAATATCTGCGCTCATAGCGGCAACAGTAATTGGTCTTCCTCTCATTGATCCAGAATTATCAATTAAAAGTGAAACTACTGTATCCTTGAAGTCAGTATCCTTTTCTTTTTTGAAAGATAATGAGTGATAGGGGTCCATTATAATCCTTGTTAACCTTGATGTATCTAACAAGCCCTCCTCTAAATCAAAATCCCAACTTCGATTTTGCTTAGCAAGCAATTTCCTTTGTAATCGGTTGGCCAATCTAGAAATAATTGTTTGATATGACTTCAGTTGTT